>NZ_PIZC01000038.1:0-1574 GCF_019325145.1 Actinomyces sp. 594 | reverse complement strand
GGACGTTAACAACGCTACTTAACGGCCTGCTGTATACCTCCCAGCCCTTCAGCAGGCCGTTAACAGGCGTTGTTAACCCCGAAGTGGCGTTGCAAACCAGGAAGTGGCGTTGCAGATGATCCGGCGTTGTCGACGACCGCCCGCCGGCAGCGAGGACGCTTCCGACGGGCGCGGGACGTGCTAGGGCCGGCGCCTGACGCACGTACGCCGTTGCGAGGGCCCTCCCGGGCGGACAGTCCGCGTATTGCGTCTGACCCGCAGCAGCGACGACCCGCCATGAACGGCAACGGTTCACGGGGACACCCGACAAACCGCCGCGGGCGACGCCCCAGCACCCAGGCAACATGACGAACCGTAAGGTCAACCCAAGAACCTGTTATGTGTCAGGACATCGGTGACAGTTCAGGGGTTGTTGGTGGTGACAGTTCTGGCGTGTTTTTGGATGCATGAGCCCAGTCAGGAAGTCCAACAGTGGTGGTGTTGATCCGCGTATGCGTCTGGCGATCGCCCGGTGGCCTGATGACGCCCCGCGCGGGGCGGTGACCACGTTCTGCGAGCATGAGGGCATCTGCCGCAAGACCTTCTACGCGCTGCGGGCCAGAGCCCGAGCTGACGGGGAGGCCGCGATACTCGAGCCCCGCTCTCGCCGTCCTCGCACAAGTCCGGGACGTATAAGCGAACAGGTGCGCTACCAGGCACTGGACGTGCGTGCCGCGCTAGAACGCTCTGGCCTGGACTGCGGCCCGATTCAGCGTGCACGACAAGATGCGGGCCATGGGCCTTCAGGCGCCCTCGTCGGCGTCCCTGGCCCGGATCTTCCGCGCCGCCGGCGTGGCCCACGCCGAGCCGGCCAAGAGGCCCCGGGCGGCATGGCGCCGTTTCGTCTACCCCGCCCCGAACGCCTACTGACAGATGGACGCCACCGAATACGTACTGGCCGGCGGCCGCAAGGCCGTCATCTACCCGGCTCATCGACGACCACTCCCGCCTGGCGGTGGTGTCCCTGGTCGCCGCCTCCGAGACCAGCCAGGCAGCCATCGCCACCTCCGATAAGGCCGTCGCCCGCTACGGAGTGCCCCAGCGGCTGCTGACCGACAACCGGGTCGCTGTGAATCCCACCCGACGCGGCCGCAAAGGCGAGCTGGACGGGCCACGTGCGCGCCCTAGGGGTGGAACCCATCACCGGCAAGCCGTACAAGCCCACCCCCAGGACAAGAACGAGCGCCTCCACCAGACCCTGTTCCGCTACCTCGACGCCCCGCCCCTGGCCCGCGCCCGGCACCCGCTACGTCTCGACCCGCACACACCCAACCCCGCCAACCACCACACCCCACAAGACCCAGAACTGTCACCGATATCCTGACACACCAAGTGTCACCGATGTCCTGGCACAAAACTGTCACCGATCTCCTGAGACATCACAGCGACGGTTCGTACCTCGTGGTGACGGTTCGTACGTTCCGGTCGACGATTCGTACCCTGTGGCGACGGTTCGTACCGTAGGGGTACTGTGATGTCTCATGACTTCTGGGACTGTTGGATCTCATGACATCTGGGAGTGTCAGAAGTCGTGA
>NZ_PIZC01000037.1:95489-99401 GCF_019325145.1 Actinomyces sp. 594 | reverse complement strand
CAGCGCCGTGCCGCAGCGGCCGGCGCGGGGGCACGCCCGCGGGTCGCGGGCCGTCCGACCGGGCGCCGCCTGCCGGCACCGACGGCGCAGTCCGGCTCGGGCCGCGGCCGTCATCCGACGAGTGGCCGGGCTGGGTTCGGTCCAGTGAATCCATGGCCCCAGCATGACACAACCCGCTGTGCTGGGCGCGCGGAGTTTCGGTACCGTGGTCGTGGTGAACGGCGCGCCGGCGCCGAGCCGTCCGGGCAGCGCCCGCGCCCGGCACAAGCACCGACCTGGAGGCTACGGAGGCCACCGTGACCACATCCCACAGCCCTGCACCCGGTACCGACGCCGCCCTCGGCACCCCGGGAACACCGTCGGCCACTCGGGTGGCGCTGCTCGGCTCCGGGGAGCTCGGCAAGGAGGTGACGATCGCGCTCATGCGCCTGGGCGTGGAGGTGACCGCGATCGACCGCTACCCGGGCGCGCCGGCGCAGCAGGTCGCCCAGCACGCCGTAACCGTGGACATGTCCGATCCGGTGGCGCTGACGGCGGCGATCGAGTCCACCGGGGCGGGGATCGTCGTACCGGAGATCGAGGCCCTGGCCACCGACTCCCTGGTGGCGCTGGAGGAGGCCGGCGCGGTGCGGGTGGTGCCGACCGCGCGCGCCGCCCGGCTGACCATGGACCGGGAGGGCATCCGGAGGCTCGCCGCCGAGGAGCTCGGCCTGCCCACCAGTCCCTACGCCTTTGCCTCCAGTGCCGCGGAGCTCGCCGCCGGGGCCGAGCAAGTCGGCTATCCGTGCATCGTCAAGCCCGTGATGTCCTCCTCCGGGCACGGCCAGTCCGTGCTGCGCCGTCCCGACGACGTGGCTGCCGCCTGGCGACTAGCGGCCGCGGGGGGCCGGGTGGACCGGGGCCGGGTGATCGTGGAGGGCTTCGTCGACTTCGACTCCGAGATCACCCTGCTGACGGTCCGTTCCCGCGACCCGCGCACCGGCCGGACCGTCACCTCCTTCTGCGAGCCTGTGGGCCACCGCCAGGTGGACGGCGACTATGTGGAGTCCTGGCAGCCGCACCCGCTGCCCCCGGCTGCGCTGGAGCGGGCGCAGGAGGTGGCCGCCGCGGTGACCGGGGCGCTGGGCGGCTGGGGCCTGTTCGGGGTGGAGCTGTTCATCTGCGGGCAGGAGGTGCTCTTCTCGGAGGTCTCGCCCCGACCGCACGACACCGGCATGGTGACCCTGGCTACGCAGCGTCTGAGCGAGTTCGAACTGCATGCCCGGGCCCTGCTGGGGCTGCCTGTGGACACGGCGCTGCGCTCCCCCGGCGCCTCCGCCGTGGTCAAGTCCCCTGTAGAGTCCGGGCGCGGCTCCGGGGTCGTCTACCGGGGCGTGGCCGAGGCCCTGGCGGTGCCGGGCAGCGATGTGCGCCTGTTCGGTAAGCCCGAGGCGCATCCGGGACGCCGTATGGGCGTGGCGGTGGCGACTGCCGACGACGTCGAGACCGCGCGCCGGCGGGCGCGGCAGGCGGCCGGGGCCATCACCGTGACCCGCTCCGAGAACGCGTAATCAAGGCGGTCGGCGAGCTCAGCTACTGCGCCGCGGCGGGGTGACCCGGGCCTCGCCGTCGCCATAGCGCACGCCCTCCTCCGCCTTGACGGCAGCCACCAGCACGAAGCTGAGGGTGACCAGCAGAGCCCAGCTGCCGAGCTTGCCCACATGTACCAGGTGCCACCCGGCCTGCTGGTCGGGGTAGCGCCACGCATTGAGGAACGTGCCGAGGTTCTCCGCCAGCCACAGGAACACCCCGATCAGCACGAACGACACCGCGGTCGGCATGCGGTAGCGGTCCCCGCCCACGGTGAAGTGCACCGTGGAGCCCCACAGGGCCAGGAGGAAGCCGACCGCCACCACCCAGCGCAGGTCCCAGATGAAGTGGTGGGTGTAGAAGTTGGCGTAGGCGGCCACTGCCAGGGCCGTGACCGGCCAGCGGCGGAAGTCGGAGATGTGCAGGTCGAAGCGCCGGAAGGCCTGGCAGATATAGGAGCCGACCGAGGCGTACATGAAGCCCGAGAAGATCGGCACCCCACCCAGGCGTACCACGCCGGCATCCGGGTAGGTCCAGGAGCCGACTCGCACCTTGAAGACCTCCAGCGCCAGGCCGATCAGGTGGAAGGCGCAGATCACCGCCAGCTCCCGCCATGTCTCAAGCTTCAGCACCACGAAGGCGGTCTGCACCACCACCACGTAGATGAGCAGCGCGTCATAGCGTGCCAGAGGCAGGTCCACCCGGTTCCAGACGAGCACGGAGACCGCCATGCCGGCGAATACGGCGATCGGGAAGGCGCAGCAGGCCAGTTGGATGGCAGTGAACTGGGCCAGGCGCAGCGGCAGCAGCCGCAGCCGGCTCAGCGGGGCGCGTTCTTCGGGCATCGGCACACACTACCCGGTGCCCGGCGCGTCCGCCGTGAGCCGACTGCGACCGTCGGCAACCGCGTGGCCGGTCAGGCCTTCAGGCTGGCGCCGTTCGAGGCGATCACGTCCCGGTACCAGCCGAAGGACTGCTTGCGGTAGCGCTCCAGGGTGCCGGTGCCGTCGTCGTTGCGGTCCACGTAGATGAAGCCGTAGCGCTTGGACATCTGGGCGGTGGAGGCGGAGACGCAGTCGATGCAGCCCCAGGAGGTGTAGCCGATGACTTGCACGCCGTCGGCGATGGCCTCACGCACCTGCACCAGGTGGTCGTTCATGTAGTCGATGCGGTAGTCGTCCGCGACGGTGGGGGTCCCGTCGGGGCCGGTGATCAGCTCGTCGCGGGCGCCTAGGCCGTTCTCGACGATGAACAGGGGCTTGCCCCAGCGGTCCCAGTAGTCGTTGAGGATGGTGCGCAGGCCGCGCGGGTCGATGGCCCAGCCCCACTGGGAGACCTCCAGGGTGGGATTCACGACGCCGCCCATGAGGTTGCCGCCGCTGGCCTCCCGCTCCTGAGTGGCAGTCTCGCAGGAGGACATGTAGTAGGAGAAGGACACGAAGTCAACCGTGTGCTCGGCCAGGGTGCGGCGGTCGTCCTCGGTGATGTCCAGCTCGATGCCCTTGTCCCGGAGCTTGCGCAGGAAGTAGCCGGGGTAGGCGCCGCGCACGTGTACGTCGCCGAAGGTGTAGTTATCCCGTTCGGCCTGCTTGGCGGCCCACACGTCCCGCGGGTCCGGGGTAAGCGGGTAGAAGGGGATCGCCAGGATCATGCAGCCGACCTTCAGGTCGGGGCTCACCTCGTGGGCGATGCGGGTGGCGGACGCGGAGGCCACCAGCTCGTGGTGGATCGCCTGGTACAGGTCCTGCTCGCTCAGCTCCTCCTTGGGCGTGTTGATGCCGCCGGACATGAAGGGCTCGTGGAGCACGGAGTTGATCTCGTTGAAGGTCAGCCAGTACTTGACCCGCCTGCCGTAGCGCTCGAACAGGGTGCGGGCGTAGCGCTCGAAGAAGCCGATCATGCGCCGGTCGGCCCAGCCGTTGTACTCGCGGGACAGGTGCAGCGGGGTCTCGTAGTGGCTGATGGTAACCAGGGGCTCGATGCCGTACTTCTCCAGCTCGTCCAGGACCCGGTCGTAGAAGGCCAGGCCTGCCTCGTTGGGCTCGGTCTCATCCCCCTTGGGGAAGATGCGGGACCAGGCGATGGAAAAGCGGAAGACCTTGAAGCCCATCTCCGCCAGCAGGGCGATGTCCTCCTTGTAGCGGTGGTAGAAGTCGATGCCCTCCAGCTTGAGGTTGTCCGGCGTGGGGGCCTCGGTGCGGGGGCCGACGATGCCCTGGGGCATGACGTCCTGGACGCTCAGTCCCTTGCCCTCGGCGCCGTAGGCGCCCTCGTACTGGTTGGCGGCCAGTGCGCCGCCCCACAGGAAGTCGTTGGGGAAGGTCGTTGGTGTCGGCATGGTTG
>NZ_PIZC01000037.1:65471-95204 GCF_019325145.1 Actinomyces sp. 594 | reverse complement strand
AGTTGCTTGGCTTGTTTCCGGGTTCGTGCTCGATTGTGCCTCGCCCGCGCCGGTGCACGAGGCACCGGCGCGGGCGGAGGGAGTCAGTGGTCGATCTCGACGACGTCGGCGTCGGCCACCACGTCGGCGTCGGCCACCGGGACCACGCCCGCCAGGCTCGCCGTGTTGGTGACCACCAGGATGGTGGTGGGGTCGTATCCGCCCTCGCGCACGACCTCGAGGTCGACCTCGGCCAGCTGCTGGCCACGGGCCACCCGCTGGCCCACCGTGACCTTCGGAGTGAAGCCCCTGCCCTCGAGCTGGACCGTGTCCAGGCCTACGTGCACCAGCAGCTCCACGCCGTCGTCGGTCTTGATACCGTAGGCGTGTCCGGAGTCCATCACCGTGAGCAGCGTCCCGGCCGCGGGCGCGGTGACTGTGATCCGCCCGGATCCGTTGGGGCGCACGGCAATACCCCCGCCCAGCGCGCCGGAGGAGAAGACCGGGTCGGTGACCTTCTCCAGCGGCATGGCCCGGCCCGCGACCGGGGCGCCCAGGGCGGTGGTGGTCTCAGCGGCGGCCGGGTCCTCCGCGTCCGCGGAGTTCTCCGCCGCGGAGTCAGCGGCGTCTGACTCATTGAAACCGAGTACTAGAGCGAGCACGAAGCCGATGGCCACGGCCACGCCGATGCCGATGAAGGTGACCGTCACATTGCCGTACTGCAGCAGCGCCGGCACGGCTATCAGTGAGGGGAATACGAAGGCGGAAGAGGCGCCGCCGCCCATTGCGATAATGGCTCCGCCCACGGCGCCACCGATGCATCCAGCAATGAAGGGACGCTTCAGCGGCAGGTTCACGCCGTAGATGCCGGGCTCGGTGATGCCGGCGAGGAATGCGGACAGGGCCGCCGGTCCGGCGACCTGCCGCATCTGCGCGGAGCGGGTACGGATCATGACGGCAAGCATCGCCGCGGCCTGAGCCAGCACGGCGGCGAACAGCGGAGCTGCCATGACCGAGTAGCCGGGGTTGTCGTAGTCGGCCAGCATGATGGGCACGAAGCCCCAGTGGATGCCGAACATGACGAACACCTGCCAGAAGGCGCCCATGACCGCGCCCGCAGCCCAGGGCGCGATCCGGAACAAGGCCTGGATACCGCCGGAGATGCCACTGGACAACGCGGTGGTCACCGGGCCAATGGTCATCAGCACCAGCGGCACCATGATGGCGAGCACGAGCAGCGGCACCGTGAAGTTGCGGATGGTGCTGGGCAGCACGCGCTTGAGCCAGCGCTCCAAGTAGCCCTGGATCCAGGTGGAGAAGATGATCGGCAGCAGGGACGAGCTGTAGGAAGCCATGATCACGGGGATGCCGATGAAGGTGACCGAGTCGGCGTCCGCCAGGGCCACGATGTCCGGGTAAACCAGGGCGCCGGCAATGGCGACGGCGGTGATCTCGTTTGCCTTGAAGCGGCGTGCCGCGGAGATCGCCAGCACGATGGGTAGGAAGTAGAAGACGGAGTCTCCGGCCGCGTTCAAGATGGTGTGAGTAGTTCCCGTGTCGGACATCCACCCCAAGGTGGTCAGCAGCGCCAGCATCGCCTTGATCAGGCCGGCACCCGCCAGGGTCCACAGCACCGGGTTGATCAGCGCGGAGATCAGCTTGATGAAGCGGTCGAAGAGGTTGCCCTCCTCCGCAGGCTGCTCAGCGGCCTCTGAGCCCGGCCCCAGCGAGGTGATCCGCCCCAGCTCCTCGTACAGCATCGGCACGTCATTGCCGATGACCACCTGGTACTGGCCTCCTGCCTGCACCACGGTCACCACCCCGGGCAGCTGCTTGATCTGTGCCGTTGCCGCCTTGGACTCGTCGGCCAGTACCAGGCGCAGGCGGGTGGCGCAGTGGGTCATGGAGCGGACGTTGCCCTCACCCCCGACCTTGTCCAGCAGTTGCGGCGCCAGCGCCGCGTAGTCGACTTTAGCCATGCTGATCCTCCTCGATCCGGTTGCCCGCAAGCGGCTGGGAAACAAAAAAAGACCCGAGCCGACTGCGCAGCTAGCTACAACAGTCAACTCAGGTCTTGCCCCTTGCGGGTAACAATCCTGGGCCCCACTCGAGGCCATTCGAGGATATCTTAGAACCGCTCCGCCGGAAAGCGTCATCGGCACCCGCAGTGCGTTTAGTCACATGCGGTTGTTTCCGGGGTGCGGGCGCGACCGGTCAATACCGTTCTCCAGCCGGGCGACGTGGATCGTCAGATACGCGGTCTCGTCCTCCTGCACGGCAATTCCCAACCGCACCTCCAAGAGCTCCTTCACCCGCACCGCCACCTGGTAGGCCCGGGGATGACGGCGGCGCAGGGACTCGGCGATGACCGTGCCCGTGCCGTCTGCCAGTTGCTCCCCGGTGCGGGCACGCACCAAGAAGTAGCGCAGGTGCACGGCGAAGCGGGCGGCGTCGATGGAGTCGGGGCGAAAGGCATCGCCATAGGCGGCCTTGAGGATGTCCATCACCTGTCCGATCAGCCGCGACTGACGCGCCGCCTCCCGCGTGGACGGAGCACCCACGGCGGCGGCGAACAGGTGCAGGGCCAGGGCGACGGCCTCGCCGTCGGGCAGCTGCACCTCCTGGGCGCGGTTGAGCTCGGCCACCATGCGCTCGGCCAGCCGCAGCTCCTCCGGGTGCAGGTGCGCCGCCTCGGCGCGCAGCGGGTAGTCCATGACGGTGCCCGCCTGCACGCGCTCCATGGCCTGGTTGACGTGGTCCACCACCGCCACAATCGTGGAGGAGGGCACGGCGGTGCCCAGATCCCGGGCGGCGGCACGGAAGGTGCGCTCAATCAGGGCGATGCGCTCCAGCGGAATCGCCGCCATCACCTCCCCGACACTCTCGGCGTTCTGTGCCAGCACATACCGGCGCGCAACCAGGCCCGCGTCAACATCCTGGCCCGGTCTGCGCTGGAAGCCGAGGCCGCGGCCGGTCAGCACCGCTTCGCGTCCCAGCTCGTCGCGCGCCAGGATCACGTTGTTGTTGAACACCCGCAGGATCTCCACCTGTGGGATTGTGTCACCGATCCCGCCCTGCCGCAGCGGGCGTCGGCTCCGCGCTCGTCCCAGCGCCCGGTGACGCCGATTCCCCGCCCCCGGCGGCGAGCCGGCGGGCAACGGTGGCGGCCAGGGCCGGGCCGATGCCCTTCACGGCGGCGATCTGCTCGGGCGAGGCGGCCCGGATGCGCTTGACCGAGCCGAACTCCTTCAGCAGGGCCGCCTGCCGGGCGGGGCCGAGCCCGGGGATGGTGTCGAGCACGGAGCGGGTCATGCCCGCCGAACGCTTCTTGCGGTGGTGGGTGATCGCGAAGCGGTGGGACTCATCGCGCAGGTACTGCAGCAAGTACAGAGCGGGCGAGGTGCGCGGCAGCACGATCGGGAACTCCTCCCCCGGCACCCACACCTCCTCCAGGCGCTTGGCCAGGCCGACCAGCGGCACGTCGACGCCCAGCTCGTCGAGCACGGCACGGGCGGCATTGACCTGCGGCAGTCCGCCGTCGACGACGACGAGCCCGGGGGCGTAGGAGAAGCGGCGCGGACGCCCGGTATCGGGGTCCACGGGGCCGGAGACCGGGCCCCCGGCCGCCTCCTCCACGTACTGGCCGCCGACGTCGGCGGGCACGGAGCCGGACACCGGGCCGGGGCTGTTCTGCTCGGCCAGCAGCCGCTTGAATCGGCGGGTGAGCACCTCGTGCATGGCGGCGGTGTCGTCAGCGGTTCCGGAGCCGTCCTGGCCACGGATGACGAAGCGCCGGTAGTCGGACTTCTTCGGGGCGCCGTCCTCGAAGACGACCATGGAGCCGACCTGGTAGGTGCCCTGCGTGTGGGAGATGTCGTAGCACTCCACGCGCAGGGGGACCTCCGGCAGATCCAGCGCCTCGGCCAGCTCCTCCAGCGCCTGGGAACGCTGCGTGAGGTCACCGGCACGGCGAGTCTTGTGCTGGCGCAGGGCCTCCTCGGCGTTCTTGCGCACGTTGCCCATAAGCGCGGCCTTGTCCCCGCGCAGGGGCACGCGCAGCTCCACCCGGGCACCGCGCAGGCCGGCCAGCCAGTCGCGCACGGCCTCGGCGTCGGGAGGCAGGGCCGGCACCAGGATCTCCCGGGGGACGGCCGTCGTAGCGGTGTGGGTGACGTCGTCGACACTGGTGGCTCCGCGCTCGCGGCCCCCGGTGCGGGCGCCGTTCTCGGGCGCGGTGCGCTCCAGCGGTGCGGCCGGTGCGCGACCGCCCACGCCGAGGGAGGTGGTCGGCCCGGAGCGGACGGGAGCCCCGACGGCGGTGCCCGCGGGGGCGGCGGCGTCGGCCGGGTCCAGCAGGTCGGAGTAGACCTGCTGGAGGAGCCGCTCAATGAGCTCGGCGTCGCTGGCGTCCTCAACCAGGTCGATCACCCAGCCGCGCTGACCGCGTACCCGCCCGCCGCGCACGTGGAAGACCTGCACGGCTGCGGTGAGCTCGTCCCGGGCCAGCGCGAACACGTCCACGTCGGTGGCCTCCGGCAGCACCACCGCGTTCTGCTCGATGACCTTGCGCAGCGCCTCGGCGTCGTCGCGCAGGCGGCCCGCCTTCTCGAAGTCGAGCGCCTGGGCGGCGGCCCGCATCTGCGCCTCTACCTCGCGCAGGTAGGGGCCGGTGCGCCCGGCCATGAAGGCGCAGAAGTCCTCGGCCAGGGCCCGGTGGCCGGCGGGGCTGATGCGGCCCACGCAGGGGGCGGAGCACTTGTCGATGTAGCCCAGCAGGCAGGGGCGGCCGGAGGCGTGGGCGCGCTTGAACACGCCGGCCGAGCAGGAGCGGATGGGGAAGACCCGCAGCAGCTGGTCGAGGGTCTCGCGGATGGACCACACCTGCACGAAGGGACCGAAGTAGCGCACACCGGGGCGGCGGGCACCGCGGACGATCTGGGCGCGGGGGAAGGTCTCCTGCATCGTGACCGCCAGGTACGGGTAGGACTTGTCGTCCTTGTACTTGACGTTGAAGCGCGGGTTGAACTCCTTGATCCAGGAGTACTCCAGGGCCAGGGACTCAACCTCGGTGGACACCACCGTCCACTCCACCGCGCACGCGGTAGTGACCATCTTCTGCGTGCGCGGGTGCAGCGCGGTCAGGTCCTGGAAGTAGTTGCTCAGCCGCTGGCGCAGGTTCTTGGCCTTGCCGACGTAGATGACGCGTCCCTCGGCGTCCAGGAACCGGTATACGCCGGGCGAGGTCGGGATGTCGCCGGGAGCGGGTCGGTATGTCGACGGGTCGGCCATGGCAGGAGATTATGCGATCGCTTTCCCACCCGCGAAGATCACCAGCAGCATCGCGGCGGTGGCCCGGCGGCCGGTTTCCGGGCCTTCAGCGCCTCCCCACGCGGTGCCGCACGTGGCCTGACGATTGACGGCGCGCCCGGACGGCCTGCGGATGGTGCGTGCCCTGGCAGGCCGACGGGAGCCCATTCGCCATATCTACCGATCTCGGCGGTTATTGCTACCGACCTCGGCGGTAACGTCTACCGACCTCGGCGGAGCGGCGTCCGGCCGACGTGGTCCTGGCCGGGCACCGGACCACCACCTATGCTGTGACTATTGTCTCGGCTCGCCGCATGCGCCTGCCCGGCCAGGGGCCGACACCGTCGAGGAGTCACCCGTGTTCAGTTCTCCGCCCACACCGCCGAAACTGCCGGAGGGGCACGCACTCGCGTCGGCCACGGCACCGGCCCGGCCCCGCATCATCCTGTTGGATGTGGACGGCACCCTGGTGACCTACACGAACATGCTGCCCGACTCGGCCGTCCGCGCGGTCCGCCGGGCCCGCGCCGCCGGGCACCGCGTCTACGTGACCACCGGGCGTTCCCGAGCGGAAGTGCCCGAACGCATCTGGAGCATCGGCTTGGACGGCATGATCGGCGGAAACGGTGCCTACGTGGAGGATGACGGCGAGGTGCTACTGCACCGCCACCTGTCTCGTGACGACTGCGCCCGGATCGTGGCGTGGCTGCGGGCACGCGGGCTGACCTTCTACCTGGAGTCGAACTCGGGCCTGTACGCGCCGGAGTCGTTCCCCGATGCCGCTCGCGATGCGATTCGTGCCTATGCCGCCGGCAAGGGGCACGATGACGCCGCGTCGCTGGAGGTGGCGGACGCACTGCCGGATCTAGTACTCACCGAGCAGCTGGTGCGCGAGGACGTCAACAAGATCAGCTTCGTGCTGTCCGGCCCGCAGGATATCGAGGCCGCGCGCCAAGCCTTCCCCGGGCTGCTAGTCGGTACCTGGGGCGGCCGTGGGCACGCAGCCCTGTTCGGGGACCTCGCCCTGCCCGCGGCCAACAAGGTGGACGCCATAGATGTGCTGCTGCGTCATCTGGGGGCGTCTCCCGGCGACGCCGTGGCCTTTGGGGACGGCGCGGTGGATGTGGGCATGCTGCGGCACTGCGGGGTCGGTGTGGCCATGGGTAATGCCGCGCCGGGGGTGAAGGCTGCCGCTGACCTGGTGACCGACGACGTCGAGGACGACGGCCTGGCCAGGGCCTTCACCCGCCTCGGCCTGATTGAGGAGCCCTGAGATGAGCCAAGCACCGGAAACGGATGGCGCCGCGAGGCCGCCCGCTCCCCCGGCGCGCCGGCCGTCGGCGCTGCGCGTGGTGGCGGTGGATATGGATGGCACTTTCCTGCGCACCGGGTCCACCTACGACCGGGACCGCTTCGCACCGCTACGCAGCCGCATGCGGGAGGCCGGGGTGCGCTTCGTGGTTGCCTCCGGAAATCAGGAGGCGCAGCTGCTCGGCTTCTTCCCGGCCGCGGACGGCTTGGCCCCCGACGGCGTGGTGTCCGACAACGGGGCGATTGTGCTGGCTGACGGCGCCCGGCTGCTGGAGACGCACGTGCCCATGGATGCGCTGGCCCGGGTGCTGGCAGTGCTCGACGACGCCGCCGGGCTCACCTTTATCGCCTCCGGCCCGGACGGCGCCTACCTGCGCGAGTCGGAGACGCCGGAGATGCGGGAGCTGCTGACCTTCTACCACCCGCAGTACCAGTACGTCGCGCACACCGCCGACATCAACGGCCACCGGGTATCCAAGATCGCGCTAGTTGACAAGCGCGGCTTCACGCAGGTCTTCCTGGACCGGTTGTCCGCGGCGCTGGAAGGAGCCATGGTGCCGGTGGTGTCGGGGCATGACAGCGTGGACCTGATCGTGCCCGGGAGGCACAAGGCCTCCGGTCTGGACGTGCTGCTGGACCACTGGGGGCTCACACGTGGCCAGGCCGCCGCCTTCGGGGACTCCGGCAATGACGCGGAGATGCTCACCGGCGTCGGCTACGGCATCGCCATGGAGAACGCTTCGCCGGCCGCCCGGCGGGGCGCCCGCTTCACTGCGCCCGCCAATGACGACGACGGCGTGCTACAGGTCTTGGACGCCTGGTTCCCCGCCGACTGACCGGCGGGAGAAGCAAGGCGGTGGTGGGCGATACTGGGATCGAACCAGTGACCTCTTCCGTGTCAGGGAAGCGCGCTACCGCTGCGCCAATCGCCCGAGGTGGGTACCGGATTCGAACCGGTGTGAACGGCTTTGCAGGCCGGTGCCTAACCTCTCGGCCAACCCACCATTAAGAGGCTGGGGGGACCCGGCGCCTCGGAGCGGATGACGGGACTCGAACCCGCGACCCTCACCTTGGCAAGGTGATGCTCTACCAACTGAGCCACATCCGCATGCTCGGCACTTAGGGGTGCTTGCGTTCCCCTGAGCGCGGCTGAACCATAACACCCGGCAGGGGCCTGCACGCAAATGCACAGGCGGTGATCCACCTCACCGGCGCCGCGTTTGCCGGAGAGGGCCCATTAAGGCTAATCTCTCCACCGCACCGGGCGATTGGCTCAGGGGTTAGAGCGCCTCGTTCACACCGAGGAGGTCACTGGTTCGATTCCAGTATCGCCCACCGGCTGCGCAAGGCCCCGGACCGTCTGGTCCGGGGCCTCAATTGTTCATTCCGTTCACTTCCCTCTGCGAGCAGCTCGCGGTGTACTCCCCGGCGAACGGCTCAGCCGAGGGTTGCCGGTGATAGGGGGTTATAGGCGCAAACGTGGTGCTTTAGACCGGCGTTGTGGCCTCTGCCGGCCGGTTCACTCGGCCCGGCCTTTGTGGGTGGCGGCGTCCGGCGCCGGGGCCGGGGAGGCTTCGCACGACCCTGGACGACACTGCACGACCCCGGTGCGCACTCCACGACCCCGGGGTGGTCGTGCAACACACACCAAGGTCGTGGAACACGGGTCTTTGCGATGGGAGCGCGTGGAAGCCCGGCCCGGCGCCCGCGCATTCCCGGGCACCGGCCCCAGGCCGCCGTCGGGACGGCTCAGTCCAGACGCGTGCCGTCCTGCACCACCCCGGGCGCCCCCGCCTCGGTCACGGCCGTATCCCCGGTGGCGACGACGTCGGCCCCGAAGGTCCAGTCGCCCCGCACCGTCAGGCTGCTCGCGTCGCGGATGGAGGGGACCCCGTGCGGGAAGCGGGCCTCGAAGTCGGCGATCCGCTTGTAGTAGCGCGGATCGAGGTCCACCACGCAGGCCTGCTCGGGCACCTGCCGCAGCAGCCCGTCGGCGTCCACCTCGTACACGTCTGAGCGCAGCAGCAGCAGGTCGTTGGTGGTCTTGACCGGCAGGAAGCGGCTACGCGGCACCTCCACGGCGGTGGCGCCGTCGAAGGCCTCCACGGCTGCACCCATGGCGGTCTCCAGCTGGATGACCGGCGTGGAGTCGGGGTCCGCCGGGTCCACCGTCTTGTCGTTGCGGATCAGCGGCAGTCCCAGGATGCCGTGCCGTTCAACGAGCGTATCCCGCAGCACCTCCAGGTCGAACCAGAGGTTGTTGGTGTGGAAGAAGGGGTGACGGTACTGGTCGGTGAAGTAGTGCATCTCCTCGGGCGGGGTCTGGGCGGTGTCGCGCAGGATGATGCGGCCGTCCGCCTTGCGCACCGCCAGGTGGCCGCCCTTTACGTCGGCCGGGGTTCGGCGGCACATCTCCGGCGCGTAGGGGGCGCCGGAGGCGGCGAACCAGCCGGCGATGCGGGCGCTCGGGGCAGCCCCCAGGTTGTCGGAGTTGGAGGTCATCGCGTACTTGTAGCCGCGCTCCAGGAGGGCGTCCAGCACACCGGAGGCCACCAGGGCGGTGTAGATGTCGCCGTGCCCGGGCGGGCACCACTCCAGGCTCGGATCCGCCTCCCACTGCACCGGCGTCAGGTCATCGGCGCGCAATTTGGGCTCCCGGTTCTGCAGGAAGTCCAGTGGGATGCCCTCCACCTCGATGCCCGGGTGGGCGGCCAGGGCCGCCAGCGTGTCCGCGCGGGTGCGGAAGGAGTCCATGAAGATCAGCGGGAGGGTCACGCCGTAGCGGGCGCGGGCGGCCATCACCTGGTCTACCAGCAGGTCCAGGAAGCTCTTGCCGTCGCGCACGGGCAGCAGTGACTTGGCCCGGTCCATGCCCATGGAGGTGCCGAGCCCACCGTTGAGCTTGATCAGAACGGTCTTGCTGAGCGCCTCGCGGGCGGCCGCCTCATCGACCTGGACGTCGTCGATGGAGTCGATCTGCGTGAGTGGCTCAATGGTGTCCTCGGGGACGAGCCCGGTGGCGCCCTCCTCAAGCGCACGGTAGTAGTGGCTGAAAACGTCGATGGCCTGCTCCGCGACGCCGGCGTCGCGCATCTTTGCCTGGGCGGCGGCCAATCCGGTAGTGCTCATGGGCAAAGGCTATCCCACCGCGAGGCACGACTTTTATCAAAACCGTGACAACACTACGCCCTTGTCGGATCCTTGGCTCATGGAGCACTACGACAGTGCGCGACTCGACGAGTTGCTCACCCGCCTGGCCACCCTGGAACGCAAAATCGACGGACTGGAGCTCCGGGTCGACCGGCTGGCGGCCGCATCCGCAGCCTCCCCCGACCCCATCCCGACCCCTCCAGGCGTGCCCCTGAAGCCTTATCCGGATGACGACCCCTTCGTGCGCACTCCCGCCCCGGCACGGGTTCGGCAGCCCCTACCGAGTCCGCTCCCGAGTCCGCTCCCGAGTCTGGCGCGTCCGACTGCACCGCCCGCGCCGCAGGTCCCGGTGCCGACGCCCGGCGGCACCGCCACCCACCGGGAGGGAAATGTCGGCGCCTACCTGTTATCCGGTGCGGCGGCACTGCTGGTGCTGCTGGCCGCGACCAGCCTCATTGCGCTGGTCTGGGACCAGATTCCCGGTGCCTGGAAGGTGGCGGCTCTAGGCCTGCTCGCCCTCGGCATGGTCTCCGCCGGGACCTCTCTTTCAGAGAACCGGCCGCACCAGCAGGTAGCGGCGGCCACCGTCACTGGTACCGGTGGGGCGCTGGGTTTCGTGACCATCATCGGAGCTGTCCTGATTGTGGACTTGGCGCCCGTCATCGCCCTGGTGCTCATGGCCGCCTGGGGCTTCGTACTGCTGCTGGTGTCGTGGACGACGCAGCAGTTCTTCACCGCCGTGGTCTCCACGCTGGGCGCGCTGGTTACCGTCGCCTTCGCATGTACGCAGGCGAGCAACCACCCCGGCCGGGCACTCCTGCTGTGGACCCTGGTCAACGGATACGTGATCGCCTGGGGCGTGGTATGCGCGTTGCTGCCGCATTACACGCCGCGTATGCACCTGGTCGAGTGGGTTCCCACCACCTCGATGGCGGTGACGGCGGCGGCGCTCCTGCTCTGCCCAGTCACTCTGCTACGCGATGGGTCACCCGTCGGCGTCGCCCTGTCGTGCCTGCCCGCCGTTGTGCTTCTCGTCAGGCGCATCACTCCGGGCGGCTGCTGTCCCGCTCCGCCGGGCGAGGCGGGACCGTCTGGGAGTGGGGCGGGGTCGGTGCCGTCCTGGTGCTCGCGGTACTGCACTTCACAATGGCTCCTGCGGCACCATCCGCCGCACGCGCCCTCCCCGCGGCACTCATCCTGACGGCCGCGACCGCATCCACTGCCGCCCTGCGGCCCGACGACGCCGAGGACTCCTCCTGGCCGCAGAACGTGATAGGCGTGAACCCGTGGGTGATCCTAGGCGTGGGCGTCGCCGCATTCGCCGTCGACGTCAGACTGCTGCTGCCAGCAGTCGTCTGCTTGGTACTGGCGTGCCTGCCGACTGTGCACGCCGGACACAGCGCCCCCGTGGCGATGCTGCCGATGACCGGTCTGGCCGCGCTGGGCCTCACCGCCGGCGCGCGACCACAGCCGACGCCGGAGCTTTGGCTTGCACTTGCGGCGGTCATCACCGCCGTCGGCTCGAGTATCTGGCTGGAAAGCCGCCTGGCGTCGCCGTCGGCTCCCGCAGCTGTCCCCGCGCCGACTCAGCATGGGCGCTTCAATCCGCTGACGGCGGGCGCCTGGCTGGTTGGAGCGGACCTGGTACTGGTGGTTCCGCAACTGGTGCGAGCACTGAGCCCGAACACCATTACCGCGCCACTGCTCGCGGGCGCGGGCGCCCTGGCCATGGCCGGCCTGGGCCTGTTCAACCGTGGTTGTTCCCCACTGACCCTGGCATCGGGGGCCTGGGCGGGAGTGCTGGACGGGGCGACTGGACTGCGTACACCAACCGTGCGCCGCACACCCATGATCGCCTGGGTGGGCTTCGGCATTCTGTCGGTGCAGGCGGTAGCAACGCTCACCGCGGCAGACGCGTTCCGCTCCACCGCCGGAGCACTGGTTGCCTGTCCCCTCGTGATCCTGGGCCCGGCCCTTGCAGCTGCCGGGGCCCGTCTGCTGCTGCCCTGGCTGCACCAGTCGCCAGTGGGCGTGGCCGTCGCGGTCTCCCAGAGCGCGACGCTGTGGTGGGCCGTCATGGTCCAGTCTGGAGCCTCACCGACCTCCATGCTGGTTACCGCCATGGTGCTGGCAACCGGGACCGTGTGCATCGTGGCCGGGTTCCGGGTCCAGGCCACGGCCCTGCGCCACTACGGCCTGACCCTGGTGATGGCGGTGGTGATGAAGCTGGCGCTGCTGGATCTGGCGGACGGGAGCTCGATCACCCAGGTACTGGCGCTGCTGGTGGCCGGGCTGGCGTGCTTCTGCCTGTCTTTGGCATACAACCGGTTCGCGCACGAACAGGCCCGGTATGCCACCGAGACGAACCCGGCGCCAACCGACGATCATCGGGTGCCGCCCTACACCTGATGGACCTGCATGGCTGACGTGCCCGACGCGCCAGCCATATCCGGCTGGATCACAATCCGGGCCGAGGGGAGTACTCCCCGTCGCGACGGCGTGACTTCGGCCCGCCAGGGCCGGATCCTTGAGGCATGGATACGGCCAGCAGTGAGCAGCTCGAAGAGATCATCGGGCGCCTGACAACCCTCGAACGCAAGCTCGACTGGGTGGCCAATAGGATCTCCCGTGATGGGCACCCCCTCGACTCTGCGGCGCGTCCGCAGGCGCGCCCCGCGCCGGTCGCCTCCCCACCTGCCCGGCCGATGACTACGCGGGCATCGTTCTCCTCACCGGCCGCGGCTCCTGCGGTGCAACCGCCCCGGACCCCGGCCCTGGCCACATACCCGCCGTCCAAGCCCGTTCTGAAGGCGCCCGCCACCCCATTGCAGAACGCCCCGGCGGCAGTGGCCCCCAGCGGCTCCACAAGCGCTGCCGACGACGCCCCATTCGCAGTGCGGCCCATACGAGAGAGGCGCACCGAGGGGAACATCGGCAGATACGTCCTGTCCGGGGCGGCAGCGTTCCTGATCGTGTCCGCCGCCGTGAGCCTCATAGCCCTGGTCTGGGACCAGATTCCCGACATCGTGAAGGTGGGGACGCTGGGTGTCGTAGCTGTCTCCCTGGTCGCCGCGGGCACGATCGTCAACCAGACGCGAGAGCGACTGCAGGTGGCGGCCGCCACCCTCACGGGCACGGGCGGTGCGCTCGGCTTCGTCGCCGTCATCGGTGCCGCCCTGATCGCCGGACTGAGCTCGGTCGCCGCCCTGGGACTGATGGTGGCCTGGGCCTTCATGCTGCTGCTGGTGTCCTGTGCCACGGCACAGTTCTTCACCGCCGTCATCTCCATGCTGGGGGCGCTGGTGACCGTCGGCTTCACCACCTGGCAGGTGACAACACACCCGGAACAGGCGGTCCTGGCCTGGACCTTGATCGATATCTACACCGTCGCCCTGGCCGTGGTGGCGGCGATACTGCCGCGTTTTACACCCCGCATGCGCCTGGCGCCCTGGCTGCCGACCACCTCCATGGTGGTCACCGGCACCGTGCTGCTGACCGGCCCCTCCCGGCTGCTGGTGACGCAACCGCTCACCGGCGTCGTGCTGCTCGCCGCGCCCTGCGCGGTACTCCTGGCGCAGACGCACCACTCCGCGCGTCTGCTGGCCGGAGCCGGAGCGCGGGAGGCCGCCGGATACGAGTGGGCGATCACCGGCATCATCCAGGCGCTGGCGTTGCTGATGCTCACTTCCGCGGACGGCGTGGCGTCATCCACGCGCAACGGCATGGCCGTGGTCTTCCTGGCCCTGGTCTGCCTGGCCACCGCCGCCCTGCTCCCACAGCAGGCTGCCTCCCCGTGGCTGCGCGTCATCGCGCCGGTGAACCTGGGGACGGTGCTGTGCATCGCGGCGGCCGTTTTCGCTTTGAATATCGCACTGCTACCGCCTGCGGTGGCGGCGGTGGCGCTGGCCGCCGTACCCGTGGTGCGTGCCGGTTACAGCGCCCCCGTGCTGGTGCTTCCGCTGTTCAGCACAGCCGCGCTGCTGGCAGTGTTCTCCCCCGACCGCAGCACCGTGATGCTGGCCATTCTGGCCGTACTCATCGGCGTGCTCCTGACCGCTCCGCTGGAGGCACTGCTGGCTCCGCCCCCGAGTTCCGAGGAGCACGCGAACCGGCCCGCGTGGCTCTCCGCGGGGATGTGGGTCACAGCCGGCCAGTTGGTGCTGATCATCCCCAGGCTGCTGGACCGGCTGGTTCCCGCCGTCGGCCTCGGCGGGGCGGGCCAGTTCGCGGCACCGCTACTGGCGGGTGCCCTGGCGTTGGCGCTGGCGGGCATGGGCCTGTTCACGCCCCGGTGCAGTCCTCTCTTGCTCGTCTCGGGTCGGCGCGCGGGACAACTGGCGGGCGCTACCGACTTGCGTACCCCGGTCGTGCCCACGGCGCCGCCTCTGGCGTGGCTGGGCGAGGCGCTGTTGACGGCACTGGCCGTCGCCGTGCTGGTGCGCGCCGACTCCCTGGGCTCCCTGCTGCTGGCGGCACCGTTGGTTGCCCTGGCACTCGCCCTCGTGGTGGTCGGTGGGCGGATGCTGCTGCCCTGGCTGCGGCACTCCGCGGTGTCGCTCACCGTGACGCTGACCATCGCGCTCTCGCAGAGCCTCGCCCTGTGGTGGTCGGTGATGATCCTCACCGGCGCGTCGGCAACCTCTTTGCTGATCACCGGTGTGGTGCTGGCAACCGGTGCCGCCTGCACCGTCATCGGATTCCGGCTGCACGCCACCACGCTGCGCCACTACGGGCTCACCCTGGTGCTGCTGGTGGTGTTCAAACTGGCCGTGGTGGATCTAGCCGGACAAAACTCGCTCTCGCGGATCCTGGCGCTCATGGTCGCCGGCGTCGTTTGCTTCGGGCTATCGCTCGCATACAACCACTTCGCCCAGGAGCAGGCGGAGCGCGGCGCGATCGGAGTCGGTCCCGCCGGCGCCATCACCCCAGCAGATCGCGGTGGATCGTCGTATCCCCGGTGAGCTCGGGATGAAAGGAGACGCCGAGGATCCGTTCCTCCCCCTCCCCCTGCTCGACGCCGACGATCGCCGGCCCGGATCCGTTCCGGCCGACGCCCCGCCAGGTTGAGCAGACGCGCACGCCGTGCCCCACCCGGGTGATGCGTGGCGCACGGATGAAGGCCGCCACGACGCTCCCGCCCTTCCATGGCAGCCGGGTGGTGGCGGAGTCCACCTGGGGGCCGAAGGCGTTGCGCTCGACGTCGACGTCGAGTACCCCCAGCGTCGCCAGGAGGATCAGGCCCGCACAGGTGCCGAGCGTCGGCACCCTGCGGGCGGCATCCTCGATGGCCTCGGTCAGGTCGAAGGCGGCCAGCAGTCTACGCAGCGTCGTCGACTCCCCGCCGGGCAGCACGAGCGCCTCAATGCCCTCCAGGTCGCCGACCCGGCGCACCAGCCGGGGGCGGTGACCGAGCGACTCGATCATGCGGGCGTGCTCGGCGACGCCTCCCTGGAGCGCCAGGACGCCGACCAGCCGGCCGCTCACCAGCCGCGCTCCGCCAACCGGTGGGGCGCGGGCAGGTCGGCCACGTTGATGCCGACCATCGCCTCTCCCAGCCCCCGGGACACCTCGGCGATCACGGCCGGGTCGTCGTAGGCGGCGGTTGCCCGGACGATTGCGGCCGCGCGGGCGGCGGGGTCACCGGACTTGAAGATGCCGGAACCGACGAATACGCCGTCGGCTCCGAGCTGCATCATCATGGCGGCGTCGGCCGGGGTGGCGATCCCGCCGGCGGTGAACAGCACCACCGGCAGGTTCCCGGTGCGGGCGACCTCGGCCACCAGGTCGTAGGGGGCGGCAAGCTCCTTGGCGGCGACGTAGAGCTCGTCCTCGCGCAGGCCGCGCAGGCGGGCGATCTCCTCCTTGATGGTGCGGATGTGGCGCGTCGCTTCGGAAACGTCGCCGGTGCCGGCCTCCCCCTTGGAGCGGATCATGGCGGCGCCCTCGGCGATGCGGCGCAGGGCCTCACCCAGGTTGGTGGCGCCGCAGACGAAGGGCACGGTGAAGCGCTGCTTGTCGATGTGGTGGGCGTAGTCCGCCGGCGACAGGACCTCGGACTCGTCGATGTAGTCGACGCCCAGATGCTGTAGGACCTGCGCCTCGACGAAGTGGCCGATGCGGGCCTTGGCCATCACCGGGATGGAGACGGCATCGATGATGGCGGCGATCAGGTCGGGGTCGGACATGCGGGCCACGCCGCCCTGGGCACGGATATCTGCGGGGACGCGTTCGAGCGCCATGACGGCGACGGCGCCGGCCTCCTCGGCGATGCGGGCCTGCTCCGGGGTGACCACATCCATGATCACGCCCCCCTTGAGCATATCGGCCAGGCCTCGCTTGACCAGGGGCGAGCCGGTGCCCGCGGGTACGGCAGCGGCGGATTCCGGGGCGGTGGGAGTTTCGTATGTGCTCATGGCGCCATGCTCACGGCAGCGGTGGGCCATCGTCCGGACCACACTGAAGGCAATTCTTTGGACCACCGGATAGTCTGGCCCGGACGCGTGGTCGGCCGATGCGGCCGGTTCAACAGTTTTGGGAGGCGTTCCGGTGCTCATTGACCGCAGGCAGCCGCTCCCCCAGCAGGTGGTGGTGGACATCCGCGGCCGCGTCGCGCGCGGCGAGCTCGCGCCCGGGGATCCGCTCCCGGCGACCCGGGCGCTGGCGCGCGAGCTCGGCATCTCCCGCGGCAGCGTCGTGACCGCCTATGAGCAGCTCGTGGCGGAAGGCTTTCTCACCGCCACGCACGGCGGCACCCGCGTCAACCCGGAACTGCCCCGGCCGGTGCCGCAACGGCGTGCACGCGCCTCCGGGACGCCGGCGCCGTCTCAAGCCTCCGAATTGCGGCCGGGGGCGCCCGTCACCGGGGTGCTCACCACCGGGCTGTGGCGCGCCGTCTGGCGGGCCGCCGCCGCGGATCCGCGTCCGCACCCCGCCTCCGGTTCCGCCGAGCTGCGCGAGCTCCTGGCCACGCATATTCGGCGTACCCGTCAGGTCGACGTCGATCCGGCACGCATCCTGGTCACCGCGGGGGCCCGTGACGGCTTGCGGCTGGCCCTGAGCGTGCTCGGTGGCCGCGGGGGCGCCTCGGGCGCGGGGGTGCTGGCCGTCGAGGAGCCGGGGTACCCCTCGCTGACCGGCATTCCCAGGGCGCTGGGCTGGCGCACGGTCCCGATCGACACCACCGCCTTCAGGGACGCTTCCGCCTCCCCGAGTCTTCCCGCCGGGACGCAGGCGGTGCTGGTCACGCCCAACCACCAGTTCCCGTGGGGTGAGCGCATGCCCGCCGGGCAGCGCCTGTCCCTGCTGGCGGCCGCGCGTCGGGCGGGAGCCATGATCGTCGAGGACGACTACGACGCCGAGCTGCGCAGCGCGCCCGCGCCCCTGCTGTCCCTGGATTCCGGTGAACAGGTCATCATGCTCGGCTCGTTCGCTAAGACCCTCAGCCCCGCCGTCGGCCTGGGCTACCTGGTGGCGCCGGAGGAGGCGGTGGCGCGGATGCGCCCGTTGTGCGTGCCCGTGTCCGGCATCGTGCAGGACGCGATGACACGCTTCCTGGCCCAGGACGGTCTGCGCCGCCACGTGGCCCGCGCGCGGCGGATCGAGCGGCAGCGGCGGGCGCTGTTCACGGAGGTGTTCCCGGAGGGCGTGCCCATGGAGGGCGGGCTTCACGCCGTCGTCCTGCTGGCGCCGCACGCGGATGAGGCGGGTGCCGTGGACGCGTGTCACCGCGCGGGCCTGGGGGTCTCCGGGATCTCGGCGTACTGGGTCTCCCCGAGGGCCTCGGCCGGCCCGGGCGTAGTGCTCGGACTGGGCGCGCGCACGCCCGAGCACCTGCGGGAGCTGCTGGTGCGGCTGCGGGAGGTGCTCACTCCCTTCGGTCTTCGCCCCCGGTCGGGGCGCGCCGCCCGGGACTAGCGGAGCCGGCCCGTAGCCCGGGGCGTCGGAGCCGGTCAGCTCGCCGCCCGCCGCTGCTCCAAGACCTCCTTGAGGTAGTGGCCGGTCCAGGAGCCCTCGACCTCGGCGACCTGCTCGGGGGTGCCGGTGGCAACCACGGTGCCGCCGTCCTTGCCGCCCTCCGGGCCCATGTCGATGATCCAGTCGGCGTTGGCGATGACATCCAGGTTGTGCTCGATCACCACCACGGAGTTGCCCTTGTCCACCAGCCCCTGCAACACGCCCAACAGCTTGCGGATGTCCTCAAAGTGCAGGCCGGTGGTGGGCTCGTCCAGCACATAGATGGTGCGGCCGGTGGAGCGGCGCTGCAGCTCGGTGGCGAGCTTGACGCGCTGGGCCTCGCCGCCGGACAGCGTGGTGGCGGCCTGCCCCAGGCGCACGTAGCCGAGGCCGACCTCCACCAGGGTGTTCAGGTGGCGGGCAATGATGGGGGTGGCGGCGAAGAAGTCGGCCGCCTGGCTGATGGTCATGTCCAGGACGTCGGCGACCGTGGCGTCCTTGTAGCGGATCTCCAGGGTCTCCCGGTTGTAACGGGCACCGCCGCACACCTCGCAGGGCACGTACACGTCCGGCAGGAAGTTCATCTCGATCTTGAGGGTGCCGTCGCCCTTGCAGGCCTCGCAGCGCCCGCCCTTGACGTTGAAGGAGAAGCGGCCGGGGCCGTAACCGCGCACCTTCGACTCGGGCACGGAGGCGAAGATTTTGCGGATGTGGTCCCACACACCCGTGTAGGTGGCGGGGTTGGAGCGCGGCGTGCGGCCAATGGGCGACTGGTCCACGTGCACGACCTTGTCCAGGTTGTCCAGGCCACGCACGGTCTTGTGGCGTCCGGGCACGCCGCGGGCGTGGTTGAGGCGGTTGGCGAGCACCTGGTAGAGGATCGAGTTGACCAGGGAGGACTTCCCGGAGCCGGACACGCCGGTGACGGCGGTGAACACGCCCAGCGGGAAGGTGACGGTGACGTCCTTGAGGTTGTTCTCGCGGGCGCCGACGACGGTCACCGCCCGCCCCTTGACGGGCTTGCGGCGACTGGCGGGCACCTCGATGGCGCGGCGGCCCGCCAGGTAGTCGCCGGTGACGGAGCCGGGGGCCTGAAGCAGGCCGGCGACCTCGCCGGCGTAGACGACCTGGCCGCCCCGCTCCCCCGCCCCGGGGCCGATGTCCACCACGTAGTCCGCCGAGCGGATGGTCTCCTCGTCGTGCTCGACGACGATCAGGGTGTTGCCCAGGTCCCGCAGGCGCTCCAGGGTGTCGATCAGCCGGGTGTTGTCGCGCTGGTGCAGGCCGATGCTGGGCTCGTCCAGCACGTACAGCACGCCGACCAGCCCGGAGCCGATCTGGGTGGCCAGGCGGATGCGCTGCGCCTCGCCGCCGGAGAGGGTGGCGGCGCCGCGGGACAGGCTCAGGTAGTCCAGGCCGACGTCGACGAGGAAGCCCAGGCGGGCGGCGATCTCGTTCAGGACGCTGCCGGCGATCTGGGCGGCCTGGCCGGTCAGCTCCAGCCCGGCCAGGAAGTCGCGGCACTCGCTGATGGACAGGTCGCACAGCTGGGCGATGGACTTATCGCCCACGCGCACCGCCAGCACCTCCGGCTTGAGCCGAGTGCCATTGCAGACGGGGCAGGGGATCTCCCGCATGTACCCCTCGTAGCGGTCCTTGGACCATTCGGACTCGGTCTCGTCGTGCTTGCGCATGACGTAGTTGAGGGCGCCCTCGAAGCCGGTGGAGTAGATGCGCTCCCGGCCCCAGCGGTTGCGGTAGCGGACCTTGATCTCGAAGTCCTTGCCGCGCAGGATCGCGTCCTTGGCACGCTCGGGCAGGGCCCGCCAGGGGGTGTCAACGTCGAAGGACAGCTCCTCGCCCAGTGCCTTGAGCTGCCGGGTGAAGTACTTCTGGTGGCTGGCCCAGGGGGCGACGGCGCCCTCGGCCAGGGTGAGTTCCTCGTCGGGGACGACGAGCTCCGGGTCGACCTCCAGTCGGCTGCCGATGCCGGTGCAGGCCGGGCAGGCGCCATAGGGGGCGTTGAAGGAGAAGGTGCGCGGCTCCATCTCGTCCAGTTGGAGGGGGTGCTCGTTGGGGCAGGCGCGCTTCTCGGAGTAGCGGTGC
This sequence comes from Actinomyces sp. 594, assembly GCF_019325145.1. Classification (NCBI taxonomy): domain Bacteria; kingdom Bacillati; phylum Actinomycetota; class Actinomycetes; order Actinomycetales; family Actinomycetaceae; genus Actinomyces; species Actinomyces sp. 594. The sequence continues at coordinate 75,398 of NZ_PIZC01000037.1, read as the reverse complement.
TCGCGGCCGGGGTCGTCCTCGGGCAGGTCCACCAGGTCGATGATGACCAGGCCATCGGCCAGCCCCAGGGCGGTCTCCACCGAGTCGGTCAGCCGCTGGCGGATGCCCTCGCGTACCACCAACCGGTCGACGACCACCTCGATGTTGTGCTTGAGCTTCTTGTTCAGGGCGGGCACCTCCCCCAGGCGGTGGGTGGCGCCGTCGACGCGCACGCGGGAGAAGCCGCGGCCCTGCAGCTCGGTGAACAACTCGGTGTACTCGCCCTTGCGGCCGCGGATCACGGGGGCGAGCACCTGGAAGCGGGTGCCGTCCTCCAGCTCGCGGATGTGGTCGACGATCTGCTGGGGGGTCTGGGAGGAGATGACGGCGTCGCAGACGGGGCAGTGCTGGACGCCGGCGCGCGCGTACAGCAGGCGCAGGTAGTCGTAGACCTCGGTGACGGTGCCCACCGTGGAGCGGGGGTTGCGGGAGGTGGACTTCTGGTCGATGGACACTGCCGGGGATAGGCCCTCGATGAAGTCGACGTCGGGCTTGTCCATCTGGCCGAGGAACTGGCGGGCGTAGGAGGACAGCGACTCCACATAGCGGCGCTGCCCCTCGGCGAAGATCGTGTCGAAGGCGAGGGAGGACTTGCCCGAGCCGGACAGGCCGGTGAAGACGATCATCTTGTCCCGCGGGAGGTCGATGCCGATGCCCTGCAGGTTGTGCTCGCGGGCGCCACGGATGATGAGGGAGTCGTTCACGGGGTCAGAGTGTAGGGCCAAGGACCCGCCTTCGTACACCCGTTCGACTGTGTGAGGCGAAGCGCTGGACACGCTTCTGCCAGGCGCCGGCGCCGCCACCCTCATAGTCCCCTCCGGCGCGGCCTCGACGGCCCGCTGGCGCCGCTGGCCGCCCGTACACGTCTCACCGGTCCCGCGCCCGGCACCACCGCCAAGGCTCCAGAGCCGCTACTCCCGCCCCTTCCTGGGCGGCGGGGAAGACGTTTTACGACCTTGGGGTACGTTTTACGACCCCGGGGTGGTCGTGAAACGTACCCCAAGGTCGTGAACTGCGAGGACCGGCCGCGACAGGTCTCCCCCACGGGCACGGACAGGAACCGGATCACCCGCCACGGCCGCGGCCCGGTGGCTTAGGCTGGCGGCATGAGCAAGATCTTCGCCGTCGAGTACCACTACGTCACCGACCAGGACGAGGCCATGGCCGCCCTCCGCCCCACCCACCGCGCCTTCAACGCCGCGCTGGCCGAGCGGGACCGGCTGCTCGCCGCCGGCCCCTACGTGGGCACGCACGACGCGCTCATCGTGGTGCGCGCCGACGACGCCGCCGGCGCCCTGGCCCTGCTGGAGGAGGACCCCTTCAACCAGGCGGGCTTCATCGCCGAGCGCATCCCCCACGAGTGGAACCCGGTGATCGGCGTCCTGGCCTGACGGTCTCTCATCTCCCGGCCTTCCTGCCTTACGGCCCGAGCCGTCGCCCACGCCCGCCGCGGCTAAGCAGGTTCAGTTCACCAGGCCGCGGCCATGCAAGTATGCGACCAGGCGCGGGCGCAGCAGGTATACCGCCTCAATGCCCGCCACCGCGGCGGCGGAGACGATCAGTACGACCCACCAGGTGCCCGCCGCGGGCCAGGCCAGCAGGAAGAAGTCGCGCACGGCGGGCACGAACACGCCCAGCACCGCGATCCCGGCCATCGCCACCACCAGTCCAAGCCGCCAGCCCAGCAGCGGCCGGGCCGTCAGCGTCAACAGCCACAGTCCGGCGCACACCAGCACCAGGGTGGCGCCGGTAGTCACCTGCGCGTCCGCCGCCCCGGATGCGACCAGCCAGGTGCGGGCCGCCAGGGTGGCGCTGCCGGCCACCAGCCCGGCCGGAACCGCCAGGGTCAGCACCCGCCCCAGGAAGCCCTCCCGGTAGCGGCGGGAGTTGGGGGCCAGGGCGAGTATGAAGGCGGGGATGCCGATGGTCAGGGACGACACGATGGTCAGTTGCCGCGGCAGGAACGGGTAGGCGATGGCGGTCAGGGAGACCACCACGGCGATCAGCGAGGCGTAGACGGTCTTGGCCAGGAACAGGGAGGCGATGCGCTCGGTGTTGGCCATGACGCGCCGACCCTGCGCCACCACACCCGGCAGGGCGGAGAACTCCCCCTTCAGCAGCACCAGTCGGGCCACCGCCTTGGTGGCGGGCGCCCCGTTGCCCATGGCGATGCCCAGGTCGGCGTCCTTCAGGGCGAGGGCGTCGTTGACGCCGTCGCCGGTCATGGCCACCACCCGGCCCCGGGACTTGAGTGCCTGCACGAAGGCGCGCTTCTGCTCGGGGGTGACTCGCCCCAGCACGCTCGCGCCCTCCAGGGCGTCGGCCAGCCGCTCGGCCTCCGGTCCGTCCGGGTCTGCCTCCTGCGGCAGAGTGCGGGCGTCGACGGCGACCGGCTCCCCGCCGTCCGGCCCGGTCACGCCCGCCCGGCGGGCCACGGCGGCAACCGTGTCCGGGCTGTCCCCGGAGATCACCTTGACCTCAACTCCCTGCCCGCGGAAGTAGTCCAGGGTCTGGGCGGCGTCGGGGCGGATCTCCTCGGCCAACACCACCAGCGCCGCCGCCTCCAGGCCACCGGGCAGCAAATGGTCCTCGGTGCCCTCACCGCAGGGCTCGCTCGCACGCGCCAGTGCCACCACCCGGGCGCCGTCGGCGGCGCGCTCGCGCGCCCGGGCCACCACGGCCTCAGCGCCGGATGCGGTGGCGAGCACGATCTCGGGGGCGCCGAGCACCCAGGTGGTGGCGTCGTAGCGGAGCGCCGACCACTTGCGGCGTGAGGAGAAGGGCACGGCCGCCTCCACCGTGCGGGCCCCGGCCGCGGCGGCCCGCTCCCCCAGGTACCGCTCCTCGGCCAGGCCGCGGGCAATGGCGACAGCGGTCGCATTGGGGTCTTCGCCGTCGCTGAGGGCCGCCAGCGCCTCCAGCACCTCCCGGCCCGGGGCGCCGCCGTCGGGGGCGGTGACCTCCTCCAGGCGGATTGCTCCGGTAGTGATGGTGCCGGTCTTATCCAGGCACAGGGTGTCCACACGGGCCAGCACCTCGACGGCGGGCAACTCCTGCACCAGTACGTTGCGGCGGGCCAGCGCCAGGGATGCGGTGGCGAAGTTGACCGAGGTGAGCAGCACCAGCCCCTGCGGCACCATGCCGACCACGCCCGCGATCCCGGCGACCAGTGCCGCCTGCCACTGCCCGGAGGTGAGTGCGTGAGCCACGCCGCCGTTCTGCCGCAGCTGCGACCAGAACAGCAGCAGGGCGACGGGCACGATCACCCAGGAGATCCAGCGCAGCACCCGGTTGGTGCCCTCCTGCAGTTCGGAGGTGACCACCGAGTAGCGGCGCGCCTCCCGGGCCAGCCGGTGGGCGTAGGCGTCGGCGCCGACCGCCGTGGTGCGCACCAGGGCAGTGCCGGCGGTGACGGTGGTGCCGGACATGACCCGGTCGCCGGCTTCGGGGCGCACCGGGTCCGACTCGCCGGTCAGAATGGACTCGTCCACCTCCAGGTTGTCGCTGCTCAGCACCACCGCGTCCGCGGGCACCTGCTCGCCGCTGCGCAGCCGCAGCACGTCGTCGAGCACCACCGCGGCCACCTCCACGTCCTGCTCAACCCCGTCACGCAGCACATGCGCACGGGGCGCGTCCAGGACGGACAGCCGGTCCAGGGCCCGCTTGGCACGCACCTCCGCAATGGTGCCGGTGGCCGTGTTCAGCAGCAGCACGAAGCCGAACAGGGCGTCCTTCCAGGAGCCGAACAGCAGGATCAGCACCAGTGCGGTGCCCAGGATGGCGTTGAACACCGTGAAGACATTGGCGCGCAGGATCGCGGTGGCCGAGCGCGAGGTGGTGTCCCGGTAGGCGTTGGTCCGCCCGGCCGCTACGCGCTGGGCGACCTCCTGGCTTGTCAACCCGGTCGTATCCGGAACCTCGGCGGGCGCGGTCGTGGTGGGGGTGGTGCTCACGGGGTCAGCATGTCCTGCCTGGCGCGGAACTTCCTGAGAGGCTTTCCGCGTGTCCGCGGCTCAGGCGCCAGACCGAGCCTTTACTGCGCGCTCGGACGCGCCCGTGCCGCCGGTACCTGCCGCTACTTCCCGCGCGGCCCGGCGGCGGGAGACGAGCACGGAGGCACCCACGGTGATCAGGATGACCACCACGATGAAGCCGAGCGAGAATCCGATGTCAGGCTCGGGCACGACCTCCCAGGGCTCACCGCCGTTGATGAAGGGCACCTCATTGGTGTGCAGGGCGTGGTTGACCAGCTTGAAGCCGATGAAGGCCAGGATGGCGGCCAGCCCGTAGTGCAGGAAGATCAACCGGTCCAGCAGCCCGTCGATCAGGAAGTACAGCTGGCGCAGGCCCAGCAGGGAGAAGGCGTTCGCGGCGAATACCAGGTAGGGCTCACTGGTCAGGGAGTAGATCGCCGGGATCGAGTCGACGGCGAACATGACGTCTGCAGTGCCGATGGCGATCACGCACAGCAGCATGGGCGTGATCATGGTGCGGCCGGCGTGCCGGTGGATGAGCTTGCCGCCGACGAAACCGTCGGTCATAGGCACGACCTTGGCCACCATGCGCACGAAGCCGGTGGGCCGGTACTCCTCTTCCTCGTGTGCCTCGGGCTCCTCCACGCCCTCCCGGGCCTGGGACAAGGCGGTCCATAGCAGCCAGGCGCCGAACAGGTAGAAGATCCAGGAGAAGTTCTCAATCAGCGCCGCGCCCGCCAGGATGAATGCCAGCCGCAGGAACAGGGAGATGATGATGCCGGCCAGCAGCACCTCCTGCTGGTACTTCCGGGGTACCCGGAAGGCGGCAATCATGATGACGAACACGAAGAGGTTGTCGATGCTCAGCGCCTTCTCGGTGATGTAGCCGGCGAAGTACTCCTGCCCGTAGGTGCTGCCCCAGATCGCCCACACGATGCCGCCGAACACGACTGCCATGGCGATATAGCCGATCGACCACTGGGCCGCCTCCTTGAGAGAGGGCTCGTGCGGGGTGCGCACGTGACCGACGATGTCGATCGTGATCATGGTGATGATGATGGCGGCGAGGGCGAGCCAGCCGAGGGCGTGGACATCCACTACATGTACCTCCGGTACGGCGCTAGTACCGGAGGTCTCCTCCCGCCAGGGGCGCATGGGTTGCGCCTGTCCTCTGGCCTGCGACGCCGGGAGCCGGGGCTGCCGCGGTGCGGTGCCGGTCCGGCCTGCCGTGATGACGACGTCGCCGTTGCTGGGAGTACTCCCCTCCGTATGGGCTTGTGCCCCGAGTCTATCGCCGTGGGGTGCCCGGCCCGCCAGCCCCGCACGCCCTGAAACGGTGTGTGCTTGCCGACGTCGACGGCGCCGCGTTCCGCCTCGGGGCGGCCGGGCAGGGTGGCCGCGCAGCCGCCTCAGGCGGTGGCCCGCATGTCCCGCAGCTCCTTCTTCAGGTCCTGGATCTCGTCGCGCAGCCGGGCGGCCAGCTCGAAGTGCAGGTCCTCGGCGGCGGCGTGCATCTGCTCGGTCAGCTCCTGGATCAGCCCGGCCAGGTCGGACTGGGCCGCACCGGCGAGCTTCTCGCGCACGGTGGCCTCGGCGGCCTGCTTGCGGCGGGAGACGACCTGCTTCTCCTCGTGCCCCCGGTAGCCGCCGGCCAGCAGCTCGGCGGTGTCCACGTCCTCGCGGGCGAGCATGTCGGTCACGTCCGCGATCTTCTTGCGCAGCGGCTGCGGGTCGATGCCGTGCTCGGCGTTGTAGGCGAGCTGCTTGGCGCGGCGCCGTTCGGTCTCCTCAATGGCCTCGGTCATGGCGGGGGTGACCTGGTCGGCGTACATGTGCACCTCGCCGGAGACGTTGCGGGCGGCCCGCCCGATCGTCTGGATCAGCGAGGTGGACGAGCGCAGGAAGCCCTCCTTGTCGGCGTCGAGAATCGCCACCAGCGACACCTCCGGCAGGTCCAGGCCCTCGCGCAGCAGGTTGATGCCTACCAGTACGTCGAACTCCCCCAGCCGCAGCGAGCGGAGGATCTCCACGCGGCGCAGCGTGTCGACGTCGGAGTGCAGGTACTCCACGCGCACCCCCCGGTCGGCGAGGTAGGTGGTCAGGTCCTCAGCCATGCGCTTGGTCAGCGTGGTGACCAGGACGCGCTCGTGCTTGTCGACGCGGCGACGCACCTCCTCCAGCAGGTCGTCGATCTGCCCCTCGGTGGGCTTGACCACGATCTTGGGGTCCACCAGCCCGGTGGGGCGGATGATCTGCTCCACCACGCCGTCGGCGCGCTGGAGCTCATACGGGCCGGGGGTGGCGGAGAGGTAAACGGCCTGCCCCACCCGGTCCTCGAACTCGGAGAAGGTCAGGGGCCGGTTGTCCAGGGCGGAGGGCAGCCGGAAGCCGTGGTCCACCAGGGTGCGCTTGCGGGAGGCATCGCCCTCGTGCATGGCGCCGATCTGCGGGACGGTCACGTGGGACTCGTCGATCACCAGCAGGAAGTCCTCCGGGAAGTAGTCCAGCAGCGTGTTGGGGGGCGTGCCCGGGGAGCGGCCGTCGATGTGCATCGAGTAGTTCTCCACGCCGGAGCAGGTGCCGATCTGGCGGAGCATCTCCAAGTCGTAGGTGGTGCGCATGCGCAGCCGCTGCGCCTCCAGCAGCTTGCTGTCGCGCTCCAGCACCGCCAGGCGCTCGGCCAGCTCCTCCTCTATGCCGGCGATGGCGCGCTCCATGCGCTCGGGCCCGGCCACGTAGTGGGAGGCGGGGAACACGAACACCTCCTCCACCCGGTCGATGACTTCCCCGGTGACCGGGTGGAGGGTGGCCAGGGCGTCGATCTCGTCGCCGAAGAACTCCACCCGGATGGCCAGCTCCTCGTACATGGGGATGATCTCCACCGTGTCCCCGCGCACGCGGAAGGTGCCGCGGGTGAAGTCAATGTCGTTGCGCGTGTACTGCATGGTGACGAAGCGCCGCAGCAGCTCGTCGCGGTCGATCTGCTCCCCCACCCGCAGCGGCGTCATGCGGTCCACGTACTCCTGGGGCGTGCCCAGGCCGTAGATGCAGGACACGGAGGAGACCACCACCACGTCCCGGCGGGTGAGCAGGGAGTTGGTGGCGGAGTGGCGCAGCCGCTCAACCTCGTCGTTGATGGAGGAGTCCTTCTCGATGAAGGTGTCCGTCTGGGGGACGTAGGCCTCCGGCTGGTAGTAGTCGTAGTAGGAGACGAAGTACTCCACTGCGTTGTTCGGCAGCAGCTCCCGGAACTCGGCGGCCATCTGGGCGGCCAGGGTCTTGTTGGGCTCCAGGATGAGGGTGGGGCGCTGCACCTGCTCCACCAGCCAGGCAGTGGTGGCCGACTTGCCGGTGCCGGTGGCCCCCAGCAGCACGATGTCCTTCTCCCCGGCGTTCAACCGTTCGGCCAGCTCGGCGATGGCGGTGGGCTGGTCGCCGGAGGGCGTGTAGGGGCTGATGACCTCGAAGGACTTCTCGGCGCGGCGCAGGTCGGTGACGGGACGCATGGCCCCAAGGCTACGCGGAGCCCGTTAGGGCGGTGAGGGCACGGGCCACTGCGGACCACTAGTCAGCTGCGGGCGCAAGCCGGTTGTCCCACAGCTCCTTGACGGCTGCGGCGAGTTCCTCCAGGGAACCGGAGTTGGGCACCACGACGTCGGCGACGGCGCGCCGCTCGGCATCGGTGGCCTGGGCGGCAATGCGTGCCAGGGCCTGCTCCCGCTCCAGGCCACGGCGCCCAAGGCGCTCCAACCTGGTCTCCAGCTCCGTCTCCACCACGACGACGACGTCGAACATGCCCTCCATCTGGCCCTCCACCAGCAGGGGCACGTCATAGACGGCAACCTGGCCGGCCGGCACGGCCGCCAGGCGTGACCAGGCCTCGGCGGCCACGAGCGGCAGGATGATCTCCTCCAGGCGAGCGCGGCGCAGCGGATCCGCAAAAACGAGCCGGCCGAGCGCGCGCCGGTCCAAGACGCCGTCCGCAGTCAGCAGCTGCTGCCCGAATTCGGCCACGACGGCGGCTAGCCCCTCGGTGCCGGGCTCGACCACTTCCCGGGAAATCACGTCAGCGGACACAACCCGGGCGCCGTGTGCCGACAACAGGCGAGCGACCTCGGACTTGCCTGCGCCGATGCCGCCGGTCAGCCCCACGTACAGGGCGCGCCCTGCGGGTCGGGAGCGGCGCGACTGGTGTGGTGGTACGGGGAACGCGGCAGTGCTCATAACCACATCATGCCCGGTTCACTGCGGGTCGGCACGGTGGCGGCCGCCCCGACCACGAACGTACGGGGCTATGGCCGCCTCAACCGCCTCGATTCGGTCGGCAGTCCCGGCCGGCGGTGTCTTGCAGCGCTCAAGCTGCTCGCGGCAGCGTTTGCAGGCCTCCCTGGCCGCAGCGGCGCAGTCGTGGTCGTCCTGTGCACCGGCAGCCAGTCTCTCTGCGAGTGCGGCCAGGGCCGGGGCGCTGGTCTCGGGGTGCCCAACCGCGTCTACGAGAGTCCCGATGCGCTCTCCTATACGGCCCGTCGGCCAGGTTCCCACCAGCTCGTCCACGCGCGCCCAGTGCGAGGCCACCGCCGCCTGATCCTCGCGGGCGTCCGCGCTGCGGGCCGCGGTGGCCAGACAGGCGCAGGCCAGCTCCACCCATCCCTGCGACAGGCACAGCTCAGTGGTGTCCAGGGCCTCACGCTCAGCCCTTTCGCTTGCTCCGAGTTCCAGCAGCAGCCGGGCGAAGGCAATGCGCAGGTCGACAACCGTCTCCAACTGGGAGTCGTCGACAACCTCAGCCAGGGAACGACTGACGGTCTCCGCCGTGGTCAGGGCCCGTTCATGCACCGCCTCCAGGCCGTAGCCGCGGGCAAGCACCAGCAGGCGGTCGACTTCGGCCAGCAGGGAGCGGTGGTCTGCCAGCCGCCGTGCGTCCACGGCCGGACCGGTGACGGTGCCGTATGACCGGCCGGCCAGGCTCGCCGCCTCCGCAGCCATGCGTGACTCGACCCGGTAGGAGACTCCATTGTTTCCATTGCGCCTATCAAAGCGCGCCGCCAGGGACCGGGCGAAGGCGGTGACGGCGTCGTAGGTGCGGGCGACCGTCTCCCAGCCCGTGACCTGGGGTAGAGCCACCCAGGGGTTGTCCCAATGCAGACGCGTGCCGACGGCGTTGGAGCCGTATCCGGCACGGTTGGCTTCACGCAGCACCAGGCTCACGCCTACGGCGGCATTGAGCAGGCTCCAGGCGCTGGTGCCGTCGGCGGTGGTGTCGGTATGACGTAAGCGGGCCAGGCCCCTCTCCCACTGGCCGGACAACCCCAGGTACTCCAGCTCATCCCCCAACAAGCGCAACCGCAGCGGCTCCGTCATCTCCAACGCCGTCAGCGAGGCCAGGGCGTCCTCAGCCTCCACTCGGCGCCGCTGCGCCAGGTAGGGCAGGAGGCTCGCCGCCAGCCCCAGCGCGGTCAGTGCCGGATCGGCGTCGGGGCGGGTGGGGACCGCTGTCGTCGTGCGGAGCACACCGGAGTAGTCGTCGTGCAGGCGGGCGGTGGCCAGGGTGGCGCCGACGTCGACGGTGCCGAAGGAGAACAGGCGTGCCACCCGCAGGTGCTCCAAGGCATCATCACGCTGCCCGAAGTATGTGCACAGCTCCACCTCGGCGTAGCGCAGCGGCAGCGCCGAAAGCCCGGCGCTCCTGCGCACGGAGCGGCAGGCGGCGATGGCGGCGTCGATCTCAACGCTGGGCCGCTCAGGATCCTCACCCAGTCCTGCCAGCCAGGTGCGGTCTATGGCAGACAGCGACTCCGCAACCTCCTCGGCCGCACGGCCCGAGGGCTCATCTGCGGGCGGCTCGGCGACCACTAGCTCGTACAGGCGCTGCTGCACCTGCGGGCTGCGTGGGTCACCGATATCCCGTATGAGG
>NZ_PIZC01000037.1:54648-65134 GCF_019325145.1 Actinomyces sp. 594 | reverse complement strand
GCCCGCCCACCGGTTGGTGGGCGGGCCCCGATCATGGCTGTGCTCCGGGAGGGTGACCACCGAGGTGGACCCCGGTGAACCGGATCAGTTGCCGGTCAGCTTCTCGCGCAGCGCGGCCAGCGCCTCGTCGGAGGCGAGAGTACCGGTGGCCTCGGGCTGCGTTGAGGAGAAGGAGGTGGCGGCTTCCGCCGGGGCGGCCTCGCTGTCCTCCTGGTCCTCTTCCAGGGCGCGGGCGACCTGGGCCTTGTGAGCCTCCCAGCGGGCCTGCGCGGCCGCGTACTCGGCCTCCCAGGCCTCCCGCTGCGCCTCGTAGCCCTCCAGCCACTCGTTGGTCTCCGGGTCGAAGCCCTCGGGGTACTTGTAGTTGCCGTTCTCGTCGTACTCGGCGGCCATACCGTACAGCGAGGGGTCGAAGTCGTCGGAGTTCGGGTCGACGCCGTCGTTGGCCTGCTTCAGCGACAGGGAGATGCGGCGGCGGTCCAGGTCGATGTCGATAACCTTGACGAAGACCTCGTCACCAACCTTGACGACCTGCTCGGGCAGCTCCACGTGGCGCTGAGCCAGCTCGGAGATGTGCACCAGGCCCTCGATGCCGTCCTCCACGCGCACGAACGCGCCGAAGGGAACCAGCTTGGTGACCTTGCCGGGCACGACCTGGCCGATGGCGTGCGTGCGGGCGAAGGCCTGCCACGGGTCCTCCTGCGTCGCCTTGAGCGACAGGGAGACACGCTCGCGGTCGAAGTCGACGTCGAGCACCTCGACGGTGACCTCCTGGCCGACCTCCACAACCTCGGAGGGGTGGTCGATGTGCTTCCAGGACAGCTCGGAGACGTGGACCAGGCCGTCCACGCCGCCCAGGTCCACGAAGGCACCGAAGTTGACGATGGAGGAGACCACGCCCGTGCGGACCTGGCCCTTCTGCAGGGTCTGCAGGAAGTTGGTGCGAACCTCGGACTGGGTCTGCTCCAGCCAGGCGCGGCGGGACAGAACCACGTTGTTACGGTTCTTGTCCAGCTCGATGATCTTGGCCTCAAGCTCGCGGCCGACGTAGGGCTGCAGGTCCCGCACCCGGCGCATCTCCACCAGGGAGGCGGGCAGGAAGCCGCGCAGGCCGACGTCGAGGATCAGGCCGCCCTTGACGACCTCGATGACGGTGCCGGAGACGACGCCGTCCTCCTCCTTGATGCGTTCGATGGTGCCCCAGGCGCGCTCGTACTGGGCACGCTTCTTGCTCAGCAGCAGGCGGCCCTCCTTGTCCTCCTTCTGGAGAACCAGGGCCTCGATGTCATCGCCGACGGAGACGATCTCCTCGGGGTCGACATCGTGCTTGATCGACAGTTCGCGAGCGAGGATGACGCCCTCGGTCTTGTAGCCGATGTCGAGGAGGACCTCGTCGCGGTCGACCTTGACAACGGTGCCCTCGACGATGTCGCCGTCATCGAAGTACTTGATGGTCTCGTCGACGGCGGCGAGGATCTCCTCGGTCGAGCCGATGTCGTTGACGGCGACCGGGGCGGGGCTGGGCGTGTTGGTGGTCATTGAGTAGTTGCTCCGAATATGGACAGAAGGGTCGGGTCGATAGATTCCACACGTCCCCCGCGCGCGAGCCGGCCCGGACCGGCTGCGCACCACGGTTGGTCGCCGCATATGCGACGCCCAGGGGCGTGCGCGTAAGACCATACCAGCACGTTCCCAATCCGTGACTTGTGGGCGTGTCACAAACCCGGCCGAGATTTACGTGGATTTTCTCACGCCAGTGTCGGTAGTCACTCCGCGACGGGTCAGTGAGCGGCTTCCCGCCAAGTGGTGCCGCGCCCCATGGACACGTCCAGCGGCACGGACAACTCGGCCGCGCCGCTCATCCGGTCCCGTACCAGCGCCTCAACGGACTCGATCTCACCGGGGGCGATCTCCAGCAGCAGCTCATCGTGGATCTGCAGCAGGATACGGGAGCGCAGGCCGGCACCGGCCAGGGACTCGGCGACGTCCACCATGGCCTGCTTGACGATATCTGCGGCGCTGCCCTGGATGGGAGCGTTCAGGGCGGCGCGCTCGGCCATGTCCCGGCGCTGGCGGTTGTCACTGTTCAGGTCCGGCAGGTAGCGGCGACGCCCGAACATGGTCTGGGTCCACCCGTCACGGCGGGCCTGCTCGACCACGTGCTCCAGGTAGTCGCGCACACGGCCGAAGCGGGCGAAGTAGGCCTCTCGCAATGCCGCCGCCTCGGCTGTGTCAACTCCGAGCTGACGTGCCAGGCCGAAAGTTGACAGCCCGTAGGCCAGCCCGTAGCTCATGGCCTTTACATGGCTGCGCTGCTGGGGGGTGACCTCGTCGACGCCGATGCCGTGCACCATGGCCGCGACGTAGCGGTGCAGGTCCTCCCCGGAGCGGAATGCCTCGATCAGGGCGGCGTCACCGGAAAGGTGCGCCATGATCCGCATCTCGATCTGCGAGTAGTCGGCGGTAAGCAGGCATTCGTAGCCCGCCCCCACGGTGAAGGCCTCACGGATACGCATGCCCTCCTCGGTGCGTGCCGGGATGTTCTGCAGGTTCGGGTCCGTGGAGGAGAGCCGACCGGTGGCCGCGATAGTCTGCTGGAAGGTGGTGTGAATGCGCCCGTCCGGCCCGATCGCCTTGCGCAGTCCCTCCACGGTCTGCCGCAGCTTGATGGCGTCGCGGTGCTCGAGCAGGTGCTCCAGGAACGGGTGACTGGTCTTGACGTAAAGGGATGCCAGGGCATCGGCGTCGGTGGTGTAGCCGGTTTTGGTGCGGCGCGTCTTGGGCATCTTGAGCTCGTCGAAGAGCACGGCCTGCAGCTGCTTGGGGCTGGAGAGGTTGAGCTCATGCCCGGCGGCGGCGAAGGCGCCCTCGGCGGCGTGAGTCACGCGGGCGTCAAGCTCGGCCTGGCGCACGGCCAGGACGCGGTCGTCAACCGCGATGCCGGCGTCCTCCATTTGCGTCAGCGTCGCCGACACCGGCATCTCCAGGTCCAGGTACAGGTCCAGAACCCCGCGTTCGCGCATCTGCCCCTCCAGGGCCCGCTGCAGGGGCAGGAGCACGGCCGCCCGGTGGGCGGCGGCGAGCGCGGTGGCCGCGGGGGCGTCGTCGGCGAGGGACTCCAGGTCGAAGGCACTTTGGTCCTGGTCGCCCCGCGGTGCGGTAAGTGCCTCCAGGTCGACGCCGAGCCACCGCTGCGCCAGCGCGGCGACGTCGTAGGAGCGCAGCTCTGGGCGGCACAGGTAGCCGGCGAGTGAGGGATCGGCGATTACGCCGTCCAGGTCGACGCCGCGGGCGTGCAGGGCGTGCCATGCGCCCTTGGCGTCGGATACGACCTTAGGACGGTCGGCGTCGGCGAGCAGGGCGAACAGGGCCGCCTCATCGGTCGGCTCGAGCAGGGACAGGTCCGCTACGAGAGCGGCAACGCCGTCGCACAGTGCGACCATGGTCGCATCCCCCTGGCCGGGGCGCATCGTGCCGACCACATCCAGTCCGAGCGGAGCGGACGGCTCCCTGACCGGGAAGTTGGCGTCCAGCCACCGCGCGACGTCGCCGGGGGCGACGTCGTGGCCGACAGCAGCGACGGTGACGGCCTCCAGGCTCGCAGCGGGTGAATCGGCGTCGGCACGGGCCCCGTCCGCGAAGGTCAGGATCCGCTCGGAGCGCTGCTGGAGGGCACGGAATTCCAGGGCGTCCATGATGCGGCCGAGCGCCTCGCGGTCGGCCCCGGCCAGCCGCAGGTCGGCGGCGGGGTCGAGTCCGAGGTCGAGGTCGGTCAGCAGATGGTTCAGGCGGCGGTTGCGCAGCACGTCGTCGAGGTGGTCGCGCAAGGACTGGCCGGCCTTGCCCTTGATCTGGTCGGCGTTGGCGATGACGCCTTCCAGGCCGTCATACAGGCGGATCCACTTGGCGGCGGTCTTCGGGCCGACCCCCGGCACGCCCGGAAGGTTGTCGGAGGTCTCGCCGACCAGCGCGGCCAGGTGGGGGTAGCGCTCCGGCGGCACGCCGTAGCGCTCCTCGACTTCGGCCGGGGTCATTCGCCGCAGCGTGGACACGCCCTTGATCGGGTACAGGACCGTGCAGTGCTCGGTGACCGTCTGGAAGGAGTCGCGGTCCCCGGAGCAGACGAGCACCTCCATTCCCTCGCGCTGCCCCTGAGCGGCAAGAGTGGCCAGGATGTCATCGGCCTCGTATCCGGGTGCGGTCACCGTGGGCACTCCCATGGCCGCCAGCACGTCCTGGAGCAGCTCGACCTGGCCGGCGAAGGCGGGTGGCGTCTCATCGCGGGTGCTCTTGTACTCGGCGTACTCCTGGGTGCGGAAGGTACCTCCGGGCAGGTCGAAGGCCACGGCCGCGTGCGTGGGCCGCTCCTGCTCCAGCAGGGACAGGAACATGGATACGAAGCCGTACACGGCATTGGTTGACTGGCCGGTAGTAGTGGTGAAGTTCTCTGCCGGCAGGGCATAGAAGGCGCGGAAGGCCATGGAGTGCCCGTCTATGAGGAGCAGACGCCCTGCGACGTCCCGGGCGGCGGGGCTGGTCTGTTTGGTGCTCACCGTGACAGCCTAAGGGTATGAGCGACAAGCATCCCGCATCCGCCTCGGCGGACGCGCCCGTGGCCTTCCCCGCCAAGTCCGCCCGTCCCTTCCCGGTACCCCGGGCAGCCGGCTCGGCGGTCTCGGCAACTAGCGCCCTGGGCGCATCCGGGCCCGTCGACTCCCTGGACGGCACTCTCATGGCGACGCTGCGCATGGAGCTTCAGGAGCGTTCTGCCGAGCACACGGTGGTGCGCATGCCGGTGGATGGCGCCCGGCAGGTCACCGGAGTGCTGCACGGGGGCGCCAATGCGGCCCTAGTGGAGACGGCGGCGTCCGTCGCGGCGCGGGAGGCAGCGCCGACGGGCACCGCCCCGGTGGGCACCGACCTGCAGGTCAGCCACCTACGGCCGGCACGGCGCGGCTGGGTGACCGCAGTGGCCACGCCCCTGCACCGCGGGCGGCGCACCACCGTATACCGGGTGGAGGTCAGCGACGAGGACGGGCACGTCGTCGCCCACGGCACGCTGCGCTGCCTGTACGTGGAGGTGGACGGCTTCTGAAGGCCCGTCCGTAGTTCCCCTGGCCCCCGCGCGCGGGATCCCTCCCGCCTACTCCTTCTTGGCGCCGCCGACCTGCTCGATGACGGCGTCGGCTACCTCACGCATGGTCAGGCGACGGTTCATGGATGTCTTCTGCAGCCAGCGGAAGGCCTCGGGCTCACTGAGGCCCATCCGCTCCATGAGCAGGCCCTTGGCACGGTCAACGCGCTTACGAGTCTCGAAGCGCTCCTGCAGGTCGGAGATCTCCGACTCCAGGGAACGGATCTCCTCGTGACGGGACATGGCGATCTCGATGGCGGGAATCAAGTCCGCCGGGGTGAAGGGCTTGACCACGTAGGCCATGGCGCCGGCGGCGCCGGCGCGCTCCACCAGTTCAGTCTGGGAGAAGGCGGTCAGCATGACCACGGCACAGCCGTGCGCGTCGATGATGCGCTCGGCAGCAGTGATGCCGTCCAGCACCGGCATCTTCACGTCCATGACGCACAGGTCGGGCTCGTGCTCCTCGGCGAGGCGAATCGCCTCCTCCCCGTTCGCGGCCTCGGCGACGACCTCGTAGCCTGCATCCGTCAGGGTCTCGACGATGTCCAGGCGGATGAGGGTCTCGTCCTCGGCGACAAGGACTCTGCGGGACTTGGAAGAAGCGGACTCGTTGCTCACGGCTCGATACTAGTATGCTCGGGTCCGTCGTGAAGCCCGCACGCCGCCCCGCGTGTGAGCGAACGCGCCTCCGTAGCCCAATTGGCAGAGGCATCCGACTCAAAATCGGAGTGTTGTGGGTTCGAATCCCACCGGAGGTACTAGACGCCACCTACAAGGTGACACAGATAACACTCGATGGTGAGTTTTCGCTGAAACTACGGTTGCACCAGCGCACACCTCAATTTGACCCCACTCGGATGTGTCTACTTTGTGGCTACTTTGGGTCTACTTTCAACCCCGCAAGACCAGCTGTCAGCCGTCAACAAAACCGCTGATCGCGGCACGCGCGTCCGGGCCCCGATGCTCGGGCGCGATGTAGTGGGCGAGCGTCACCGCCGGGTCCGTGTGCCCCAACTGGTCTGCGGCCTCACGCGTCCCCAACTCCCGCGCCAGGAACGTCGCCAGAGTCCGCCGCAACGTGTGAGGCGTGACCTCGAAGTCCAACCCGGCCTCCCTCACGGCCGCCCGCAGACTCCGCCGCAGATTCGCCGGCGACATGTGAGTGCCGTTCCGCGTATACAACACTGGGCCCTCATCCCGAGGACCGTGCTCCACGAGGGAGACCACCACGAAGTCCGGCAAGTACAGGGTCCTGCGGGCACGGTCGGTCTTCGGCGCCTCCTGCACACCCCGACGATCCGCCGCACCATCAATGAACGTCCCCTCAACCCGAATCGTCCCAGCCTCCAAGTCCACATCATCCCAGGTCAAGGCACAGGCCTCCCCGATACGCACCCCGGTCCCCAGCATCAGATCCACCCCACAAGCCAGCGTCGTGGTCACTCTCGGACCGTGCTGGCGACTGGTCCCCCAGTCCCTGACCGCCTCACGCAGCCGCCTTACCTGCTCCGCCGTCAGCACCTCGGGCTCACGCCGCTCCTCCGGGGCCGGGACCACCGTGTCCGACACCGGATCATTCGCCGTCGCACCGTCCAGGCGCGCGTAACTGAACGCCTGGGACAGGATCGTCCTGACAACCCGCCGTTGGCCCGGCGTCGTGTCCAGAATCAGAGCCTGCACAGCCGCTGGCGTGACCTCCCCGATCAGCCACGCCCCCAGCGCCGGGGAGACGATGCGCGCCACAACCCGCTGGTAGTTGTCTGCCGACTGCGGGCGTACCCGCCCGAGCGTGCGGATCCGTTCAAGCCACGCCTCCAACAGCTGGTCCACGGTTGTCGACGCGCCCATGAGGCCCGTTGGCGGCCTGGTGCGGCCAGCAAGCTGCCGCGCGAGGGCCTGGCGGGCCGCGGCCTTCGTCGCCGCCTGGGCCCGGACCCGGCGCCGCACACCGTCGGCGTCACGCACATAGGTGCTGGCCTGCCAGGCCTTGCCCCTCGGGGTAATCGAGACCTTACCCCAGGAGCCGACGGGGATGCGATGCTGGGGCATGCCTCCTACTGTGCCACTAAGGGCGGCTGCGGCTCACCCGAACCGGCGCAGAAGTTCCGCCCGTTGCCTGGTACTCAACCCCGCCAGTCGGCGCGACTCCGCTATGCCAACCTCATCCATCACCAGGTAGGCCGTGGTCGGCCCGACCCTCGGCAGGGCCAGGAGGAGGTCCCTCACACGCATCCTCGCCAAAGCACGGTCACCAGCGTCCACGGCCGCCAGCACCTCAGGCAGGCGCAACCGCCCGGCCTTGAGGTCCCGGCGTATCCGAGCGCGTCGCTTCTTCGCGGCCACGGCCCGCGCCGAGGCTCGGCGGCGCTGCTCGCCTGTCAGTACCGGCACCGGCGTCCACCCGGGGCTCACAGTGTCCTCCCGCCAACCAGGGCCTCAAGAGTCTCCACCTTCTGGGCCGCCAGCCAGGCCTCTACGTCGCTCATGCGGTAACGCACCACATGCTCGAACCGGAAGTAGGCGGGCCCCCGGCTCGCGGACCGCCAATTGTCGAGCGTCCGGGGCGCCACCCCCAGCACCCGGGCAAGTTCCTTAGTTGTCAGCATGTCCTCCACGTCCAGAGTCGTGGTCGGACAACCCCAGACAGCCGCAGACTCCCGCACTACTGGTCGTTCCGACCACTACAGGAGGTGACCGCACACTCAACGATGGAAGGAACCCGCCATGCGCTCCCGGCCGATAAGCTGCTTCGACGCCAACTGGTTGACCTACGACACGAAAGTCAAACTTCCCACGATCGGCCAACTGGCCGACACCGCCTACCCCTACCTCGACTCCCTCGCCGTCGCGCACGGTGAGGAGCGGCGCATCGACGCCGCCCTAACCTCGCTCGCAAGGCGGCACCCCAGCAACACCATCATTGACTTCGCCCGCGAGTCCGAGGCGACGGTGCGCATTACCGTCGCCTCCCAGGCTGGGGCGTTCTCCGACCGGCAGTCCGAGATCAGTCTCGCCGTCGATCTGGACGGCTTGGTGCGCCCGCAGGAGTGCACCCTGTGGACCACCGGTTCCGACTATGCGCTGCACCGCTATCAGGTACCTGCCGAGGCGGCGGCCTAGGTGGTCCAGTCAGCGGCCGCCAACGTCGCTATGGTCCGCCTCGTCGAAGGCGGAGCCATCCCCGGTCAGGACCTGGGTGGCTACCTTGAGGCCGACTCGGACCACCAGACAGGCCTGGACTGGGCAGCTTACCGGGCCCTCGGGGCCGTGGCCCTGCGCGATGTAGTCGCGCAGGCGGCCGGAGACACCGACCCCGACGACGATGACAGCTGCTGCGTCGTCGCTGCCGTGTGGGAGGTCGACATGAGTCCCCTCTTCATTGACGCCAACCCCGCGCCCGCCGACAACGTCGACGACGAGGAGAACATCATCCCGGCCTGGGAGGCCGAACTCCTCGCCCAGGGCGCAGATGACTAACCGCGACACGTGGAGAGGCCCCTACCAGCAAACACCTGCTGGTAGGGGCCCTTCGTCGCGTGCGGTCAGGATTCGGTCAGCCGGCTAGCGCCTGGGCCTCCGCAGTGCCAGGGGCAGGGATAACCTCGTCGAGGATTGTCGCCACGCTTTCTGCCTCCTTGGAATCGGTGGTCAGCAGGATGGGGTAGTTGTCGACGCCACCCGGGAGATTGAGTACTCCGTCTTCCTGCTCACGCAGGAAGGCCCGGATGGCGGCCTCGGCGCGAGCCGTAGCGGGTTCTGGTAGGGATGCGGCTGGGATCCCTGGCGTCTGTCGCCTGCTGCTCCCTGAGCTGCTGCCTGGCACGCAGGCAAGCGTCTCACCAGCCGTCCCGCGACTCCTCCAGGAGCGCGATCCCGTACTCAAGGCGCTTGATCTCGGTCAGGAGCTGCCGCACATCCTCTACGGCCACGTGCGGGTCATCCTGGTAGGTGTTGCGCTCGGCCCCCAGGTGGGAATCATGGGCGGACAGGCGGGCCCGGATGGTCCCGACGTCAACGTCTGGCTCCGCAGGCACGTACGGCCGCAACTGCTTGCTCCTCATCTGTGCTCCTCCTCCCTGGCGGTGACCGTGATGTGGCGGGCCAGTGGCTTGCCAGCCCGCCACACCACGGTCATTTGCCTGTCTTGCGGCCTACTGGCCAACTACCTGTCCGTCCTCGATGACGACGGCGCCCTCGTCGGCGTCGCCCACGCGCTCGATCCACAGCTGAAAGTCGCCGTCGGCGACCTGCCGACGGATGGCCTCCATGGACTCGGCGTCCAGGAGCGAGCCGTCCATGATCCGCAGAACCCGCAACTCCGGGTTCAGCTCCATCGCCATCGCCACCGACACGCGGATCTGCTCTGCGGAGGAAGCCTGCGCGAACGGGACACCCTGGTAGGTGACGCCCTCGGCGTCGAAGCCCAGACCCTCAACGGGGAAGGATGCCGACGCCAGCGCCCGTGCTTTGGACTCGTCAATGGCCCCAATCTTGCGGGTCAACTCCTCGTACTGGCCGCGCAGACCCCGCAGCTCGGCGGCCTTGGCGCGGGCCTCGTTGTTGGCACGGATACGGGCGTTGTCGGCCTCGACCGTGCGCATGCGCTCCTCGATCACCGCAGTGTCGATCGGCGTCTCGGAGCCCTCGACCTCCTCGCCAGCATGCGTCTTCTCACGCTGGGCCGCGACCAGAGCGTCCTGGGCGGCGTCGAGCTGGCGGCGCAGCTCCTCGACACGTGACCGCGCCTTCTCCTCCCGGTCGCACGCCGCCGCGTAGTCGCGACGGGTCTGCTCGATCCGGGCGTTGCGGGCCTGGGCATCGTGGAGCTCTTGAATGAGCTGCTGCATCGACGTCTCCTCGACGGGCAGGGAGTCGTCGACGACGACGTTGCCGATGGCCTTGCCCTGGCGGCCGACGTCGGTGCGCTCGGAGTACAGGGTGGCGCGCTCCCGGTCGAGAGCGTCAAGGTCCACGCCGCCGAGGTCCACGAGGTCGAGCAGCGCCTCCCGCTGCTCGCCTGCCGAGAGACGTGTGAAGGCCAGGGGGTCGAAGGACAGGCCGCCGACCAGGCGGTCCAGCATCGCCTGCGGGCTGTTGTAGCGGGCGCCGTCAGCGGCCTCCACCCGCAGTGACGACCGGCCGGTCTTGTCCCAGGTGCGGGTGACCCGCAGGTCACCCAGGTCCAGGGTCACGCAGGCGTGGTCCTGCCCGTCGCGCACGGGGCGCGGAACGGCCTTCGAGGCCTTTCCGCCGCCCAGGGCCAGCCAGATGGCGTCCAGGACGGAGGACTTGCCCTGGGCGTTTCGTCCGCCCACGACCTGCACGGTCGGATCAGGGGTGATGGCTACGGCC
>NZ_PIZC01000037.1:0-54345 GCF_019325145.1 Actinomyces sp. 594 | reverse complement strand
AGCTTCACGATTCGCATGACGTGTTCCTTCCTGTAGCGGCGGCCCCTTGGTGGGCCGCCACTACAGGTGGTGGTCGGACCGCCCAGGCCCGCAGCCAAGGTCGCTCCGCTATGCCACCACCGCTAGCCAACGACAGAACGAGCGGCTGGTAAGAACGGCGCCGATTCGACCGCGGCTTACCATCGCCGCCACAAACCGGCGCAGTTCCGCTGCTGCCGTCTGGTAACCGGGGCATGCGGCGCGGTCCCCAACCACGAACACGGCCCCGGTGCACCTCAGTGGTCACCTCGCTCCGCGCACGCTCATCCCTGTACCCCGGCTCGGACACTTCGCCTTACACGTATAGGTCCTTGCGCCGAGTGTTACAAAGGTGGGTGAAAATGGCCCAGTCGAGCTGAGGAGGCTTTTCTTGACCCCCTTTGCAACACCCGACCCGCCCGACGTCGAGGGCCTGCGCAGCCCCACACTGGCAGATGCCCGGCGCATCGCCTCATGGGCGCCCGAAGCGAGCCGCATGGAACTCAACCACGGACACCCCGGCAGGTTTCGCCGAGCGTGGCTACACGTCTGCGTGGCGGCCCGTACCGTCACGGCCCCAGTCCACGTGATCGTCTGGCTGTTCATAGGGCGCCTGCCGGGGCACCGCGCGTACGTATCCCCCGATGGCGACGCGACGATCACTCTGTTCGTCCGCCGTAATCGCTGGCTACTCGCCAACCACTACTGCGCCAACCCCGGGCACGGCCAGGGCCGCCGTCTACGCGCGCTCCTCAAGCCCGCCCTCATCGACGTCACCCGCCGCCAGCATGTCACCATCACGGCAACGACCCGCGTACCAGCACTGCGCGACGCCTATATGCACGACCTCGGCCCCAACGCAACCTGCCAGCGCCGCAGCCAATACTGGATCATCGAGCTCTCACCGACCGGAAACCCTCTTCCGCAGGCTTGACCAAGCGACTGGCATCAGCCAAATAGTCATTCACCCTCGTAGGAATGGTCTGCTGCGCCGTCGGTGTCCTCCGCTTGGTCAGCTGGGACGATACGGGACTGCCCCTTAGGGATGGGCACCCTGGGTGTCATCACCATCCCCTTCTCAGCCAGAATCTCATTGAGCGCCTGGTCCCGCAGACCCACGTAGTGACCACAAAGCCGCCCCCAGACATCCGGTCGCCATCCCCGCGGCGGAGAATCCGGGTCGACGCCAACCCGCTTATCATCCACTAGCACCAACGCGATGGCGGCATTCTTGACGCGTTCCATGTGGATCAAGACCTCACTGGTCATCCACACAGGATCAGGCGGCAGGAAGTCAGACGGCTCGTGGGTCGGGTGGAGCGTCATGGAGTGGACGTGGTACTCCTGCCGCTCCGGCATAACCAACTGGTCATCGACGCCCTGCCGCTGCTTCAGACGCTGCAGCACCTTCCCGAATCCGAAGACCTGGTGGCGCCTCTCCTCCTCCATGTCCTGCCACTTCGTCATCCGGTCCAGATCGACCGTCCACTCTTGTAGTAGCACCTCGATTTCCATCATGACTCTCGCCGTGTCGTTCACGGTCTGCTGATCGTCCGCCAGCAGCCCCTCGATCGCCCGGATGGACTCGGCGGCAGCGCGTTCGAGTAGCGAGCGGAACGCCGGGCTGACTGTCACCTCGGCCAAGCCGGTAAACAGGACGATGATGGTGTCAATGCCGGCGAGGAAGTCTGGCGTCGCCGTGCACAGTTGAAACAGGCGCTCCGTACGTGCCTGCTGCGTGCGTAGCAGAACGGTGGCTGTTAAGGAGGAATCCCCAACGGCACGCAGTATCGCCTCGTAGGGGGCATCACTTTCATCACTCACCCAGTCAAGCTACAGGCATCGCCTAGCCCGAAGTAGGCAACTGCGGAAACGGTCAGGCCGCGAAAAGCATCCCTTCGTGACTTTACGCCCGACCTCTGAAACAAAACCTCACTAGTCGCGTGCCCGGTTGCGTTTTCCCCGCACAGAACAGGGATGTGAACAGCCACCATCCAAACAACCTGACGGCAGAGCACGGCGAGGATCTCGTCGACCGTGTCACCGCTACCATCAACCGCGCCCTGGCGGCCCTGCGCACCGACCCTGAGTCCGCCCGCCGAGACCCCCAAGTCATCCGCGTCGTCCGGACCCTCCGAGCCCCAGAGACCGCGGTCCGCATGTGTACCCGCAACAGCAAACAAGCGAGCGGAAGGCACCACTGACCATGATCGACAACGTCAACTTCGTGACCCTCTGGAACGACTTCATCGCCACCATCGAGGGCATCGCCGGCGCCGACGGGCTCTTCAAGATCCTCGCCTACGCGGGACTGATGATCCTCGTCGTCGCCATCGGCTCCTGGGCGATCCAGAAGCGCCGCGGCGGCCGAATCTTCGAAGGCCGCGACGGCACAGTCATGGCCGGCGCCCTCATCGCCGGGCTCATCTGCATCGCCCCGAAGGTCATCATCCCCATCGCCCTGTTCATCCTGCAGGTCCTGGTCAACATCTTCATCGCGGCCCTCAACCAGGCCGGCATCGGCTCCTAACAGGCAGGAGCCGGGACCTTGCGGATGTACGACCTCACCGATTTGACGGGCATGCGCGCCGAGCGCGCCCGCTCAACCTTCCTCGCCAGCTTCCAGATACCCGCGGCATGGGTAGCCCCCATCACCGTGGGCGTCATCACCGGCGCCGTCCTCGGGATCGCCGCCTGGCCCCTCACGGGCCCGGCGGCGATCCTGCCAGCCGTCCTGCTCACCCCACTGGTGGCGATCTGGCTGACCGTCGACGACGTCGAGGCCCCATGGCGCAGGGCCGTGCGCCGGGCCCGCAACCACGACGGCCAGTTCACAGCCAACGGCGACGTCCTCGACCTACAGCCCCGAAAGTTCATCCACGTCGTCCCCTCATGCACACCCGTCACCAACCGCGGCGAGAACAAGAAGAGGCACCTGCGATGAAACACGCCATCACCACCTACGTGCCGCGCCTAGCCGCCTGGACCCAGCGCACCATCCTGGCCTGCCTGGCCGGAATGCTGCTCCTCGTCGCCCTCGCAGCCCCCGCCCAAGGCGCACCGACCTACCCTGACGGCACCCCCATGGACAACACGACGGTGGCCGAAGTGTGCGGGGCAAACTCCAACCGGGCGTCCTCTCAGCTCCTGCCGGTCAACCGGTGGGCTGACGCCACCACGACCTTCCACGACCGGCTCGACGCCAAGGCCTGGAATGACGTGTCGGAGAGGATTCAGCGCCATGGCATGGCCTCCCTGTGGATGCAGCTCGGCAACGCCATGTGGTCACTGTCGGCCAACCTCCTGCACGCATCCACTGCGTTCTGCCCGATCAAGACCCTGGGTCAGCCGATGGACCAGATCGTGGCCCTCATCGGCGGCGCCATCACGACGTCTGGCCTGCTCATCGCCATCCTTGTGTGGCTCATCGTCGTTACGCTCTGGCAGGTGCGCCGCGGACACGGCTGGTCGTACGTCGGCCGCGAAGCCCTCAAGACCGCGGCGATCCTCGGGCTCATGTTCTCCATGGTCGCTGGCGCCCAGGCGTCGACCTCCGCGGCTCCGGGCTCAGGAAGCCCCTGGTGGTGGGTAGCCAAGGCAAACAGTGCGGTCAACGCCCTGTCCGGTACCCTGACGACCTCCGTCGTGGAGGGGTCGGGGGTGATCGATCTCGGCTACCAGAAGCTCTCCGACAGCGGAGAGTTGGACCCCGCCGAGTGGTCGATGCGTTGCGCGGCGCTTGACGGCGCCGACAAGACGGCTTTCACGGACTGGCTGCACAACAAGTACGAGGACATCTGGGGAAGCACGGAGGGGGCGGCCCTGCCCGCCACGGTGTCGCGCCTGTGGGAGGCCACGGCCCTGCCCGTATGGGCGGGAACCCAGTTCGGGGCCGACAACCCCTACAGCGACCAGGTGTTCTGCTTCGCCCTGGAGTCCAAGTCCTCCACCCGTAATGAGGCGTTCTTCCGCCAGTACTTGACGGAGACCCTGGACCTGTCTGACGACGAGGTTGCGACGCTTCTAGCCGACTCCCACGCCTGGGACAATGACTCGAAGGTGGCGCGTGACCGCGCCTGGGCGGGATGGGCCGAGTGCGTCCCAGTGGACGCCACCACCGCCAACTCCCGCAGCCGCTGGGACGAGATAGAGCGCCCAGCGGACGGCAGCGACGACCCGGAGGGGGATTCTTCTGCGTGTGCGAAGTGGTGGACCGGCAGCGGCAAAATTGACCGCAGCAACTTGAACTGGGAGGACGACCCAGACGGCATCGCCAAGGCCACAGCCGGGTACGCCCCCGAGCAGAACTACCTCGACTCCCTGCACGGCAAAGGCGGCTCCGACATGGGAGTTGCCCAGCTGACCTTCACCGTCGGCTCCGCCATCAACACCGTCGTATTCGTGATGATCGCCGCCATGCAGGCCCTGTCCAAGATCGTCCTGGTCTTCATGATCGCCGGCATCTTCGCCGCTCTCGTACGTGCCCTTGCCCCAGGAGACGACAGCGAACTGTTCAAGAAATCCGCCAAGCAGCTCCTCGGAGCGGCCTTCGTATCCTCCTGCGCGGGACTCCTAATCTCGATCATCCTCATGATCGCCGGCGTGATCACCAAGACCGCCGTCGGAATGTTCGGAGCCGGATCCACTGGCGCCATCATCGCCGCCTGCCTCGGCCCCGCCATCGGGGCCTTCTTCATCCACTGGCTGTTCACCTCCGTCCTATCGTTGCCGTCGCCGTTCACCGTCAAAGGCATGGCAGCCTGGGGCCGCGGGATCACAAGCGGCGTCATCGGCGGCGCCGTCGGAGCAGGACTCGTCACCACCGCCTGGTCCATGGCATCCCGCGGCTCACGCAAGGCCCGCAGGGTCTGGGACCGCAAGCACCCCAAGACCGGTGGCAAGGTCGAGCGCGGTAAGAACGCCTCCGATGAGGGCGAGTCCGCGACCCAGCAGGTCCAGGCCGAGGCCGAGAAGAAGGCGGCGCGGCGCGGTGAGGGCCAGGGGAAGAAGACCCCCGCGGGAGTCAAGGCCGCCCACGGCTCCCCGCACGCCAAGCCCCTGACCCGCAGGGAGCAGGCACGCCAGGCCGGCCAGAGACTCAAAGACACCTTCAACGGGCAGCGCCTGTCCCGGCCAGCCGGACAGCGTGTGCGGGACCCCGAGACGCGGGGCCGGCACAAGGTCTCGGGGCCGGACACGTCGACCTGGAAGGGACGCCGCCAGGCCGCAGGCCAGGCCCTGCGCACGGGTTTGAAGTGGGCGGGATACATGCGGGAACACCCGCACACCGCCCCGGTGGTCAGGGCCTCCCAGGCCATCGACAAGGCCAAGGGCGCCGGCAGGTTCGGTGCAGGTGTCGTGGCCCCCGGGCTGGGTGTGTTGGCGGTCGGGGCCGTCGCCGGGGCACCCATGGCGGCCACCGCGGCAGCCGCGGTAGCGGGTCACAAGTTCGCCCGAGCCGTCCGGGACTACCGGGCGAACGGTGCGGAGGCCGACCGGAAGATCGCCGCATACAACGCGGCCTACCACGCCAAGCACGCAGTCACCGCCGAAGACCAGGCCCCCGCGGCCGCGACGGCCTCCACGGTCTCGGCGCAGCCGGGACCCCAGGAGGCGGCGCCTCAGCCTGCTACGGCACCTACCAGGCCCCTGCCTAAGGCACAGGAGGAACCCGTGGAAGCACCGCCGCAGGCTCCAGTGCGACGCGGCGTCTTCGACGACCCCGAGGTCGTGCGAGCCGACCACGAATATGCGGTCAGCCAGCTCGACAAGCTGCGGGCCTCAGTCAGGGACCGCCAGAATGACGGCGGCAACGACCATGAATGAGTTCCGCAAGGCCCCTGGGTGGGGTCAGAGGCTGGGACGCTCAGTGTCCCACAGTGCCTCTTCGGCCATGCTCAAGACCTCGCCTACGGCTTCCGGCCAAGATTCGGTGTGCTCGCGCAGGGTCAGCCCCGGCGGCGGACCGACGGGACCGGCCGCGGCGGCGGTTTCCAGCGCGTCCTCCACGTCGTCCGCGGTAAGGTCCTCCACCCACGGGCGCGTGGAACGCGGGTCCAGGCCATACCGTCCCGTAAGCGTGCTGGACGTGTGCCCGTCGGGGGCCTCTTTCTCGGCTTCGGCGACGGCTGGCGCCCAGGCCCGTTCCAGGTGGGCCATGACCTCGATCAGATACTCCCAACGGCCCACCTGGGCTCGTTCACGCGCCTCCGGGTCCGGGCCGGTCTGTGGGGCGGGCTCGGACGCCGGTGGGCGGACCGGTGCCGGCCGGAAACCCCACTCGGTCTGAGAAGCCATCTCGGTCAGGACGTCCCGTACGCGCCCAGGCCAGCGCTCATCCGGAGTACGAACGTACAGGGGCTCCAGGACCGGCGGTCCATAGCGTAGATGTCCCTGGACGTCGGCCTGCGCGAGGACGGCCTCGGTCTGCCGTCTCAGCTTCTGCACAGTCACTGGTCCCAGCCACGGGAGCGTTCCCCGCGGGTCGAACCCGTACCGGTCGTCCAGCAATGCCCTGAGGTTGGCGCCCTCGCGCGCATCAAGCTCCTCCGGGACACGATCCGCCTTAGACCGGACCGCATCCCCGATCATCCCCACAATGATGGGGCCTCCGAAGACCATGAACGCCAGCCACAACAGGCGGTGAATGAACTTCATCCCAGGGGAGAACCAGCTCAGCACGAACAGAACAATGCCGAGCACCAACACGTAGGGTGCCAGCCAGGCAAGCAGACGCGCGAAGCCCCACACCAGCTCTGGGCGGCGGCTCACCCGGGCCTCGTCTTCGTGTTCCCGGATCGTCATTCGCCAGGCCCAGTCCCACCGGTCCTGCTCCAGTTGCATGCGCTGGGCCACCTGCTCGCGCCGGTCAGCCCAAGCCAGTAGTGCGCGGCCCTCGCGCGTCATCTCCCACAGCTCATGGCGCTTCCGTCGGGCACTCTCCCTCTCGGCCAGGCGCTGGCGCTCCCGCTCCGCCTCCTGCTCCTCCAACTGCTGGCGCTGCGACTCAAGCCGGCGCTGGCGCTCCTCCTCATCCAGGCGGGCCTGTTTGCGCTCGCGGTGGTGCGACCACCCGGCACTCACGAGGTTGACCGCGCCCTCACCGATCGCCTCTCCTATGGCGTGGCCTCGCTCGTAGTTGCGGTCGATACGCGCTTGCTCCGCCACCTCACAGGCCGCACAACCAGCCGTGTAAACATGGTGCTTACCGCACGACGCCCTGGCCATGATCCATCACATCTACGCGCAACGGGTCAGTCGGTCTTCGTGGCCACGATTGGCTCATAGTCGTTGCTCGGGAAGAACGTCATCGTCTTGTTCTCGCGGTCCCACACGAGCCGCACGCTGATGTCCGTGTCACCGTCGTCACAGATCCACTGGAAGGACGTGATCATGTCCTCCGTATCAACGTCCTTCGGGATCGACTGCGCGGTCCCGGTCAGTCCCCTGATCAGGGCGCTGTAGTCGTCCGGCGCCTTGTCCTCGTCGACGATGAGACTTCCGCCCGACAGCCGCCAGGTGCCCGAACTCGTCGACGTGTAGGTCTCTGCGATGATCTGGGAGGACCAGGTGCCGTCCTGGGTGATCGCGATCGTTATCGGTGGCGGGTTGTACTGGTCGGTGGGCACCGTGACGGTCCAGGTGCCGGCGGCGAACTTCGAGAACGCGAGTGTTGATCCCGAGCAGCCGGTCAACGGCGCCACCACGGCCCCGGCCACCGCGATTGATAAGTACTTGAAAGCATCACGACGACCAAGAACAGAGAACAGCGAAGAAACACGCTTGCGCTTCATCAATATGACCCTTCCAGGAACAATAGGAAAAAGGGGAATATCCGACTTACGCGACCAAGCAATAGCCTAATAGCCGCGAATAACCCATTCGCCGTTGACATCGAAAGCACCGAAGCCGCAACTGTTCTCGACTACAGTGACGACTGCACGACTGTTCTCATCGTAGACTAGGCCGTAGTCGTTATATGCCGCACGTTCGTACCTGACGGTAATGTCGCCCTCGATAGCCTCAACATCCGACGTGGTGGCCGGGCATGAGCCGTCGCTCAGCTGAGCCCCGTAATGGTCGCAGGACGCATTTTCAGCGTCGCAGTAGATAATCTCAGATGGATCATCCACCCCCCACGGCTGAGTTGTCCCGTCGGCGATCATGACGGCTTTGACGTCTTGGTCTTGGCCGTTGGCGTTGGCCAAGAGCATCGTGTACACCAATCGTTCCGGGGAGGACTGGTCGATGGTGACGTCCTGGGAGCAGCCGGCGAGGGCTCCGGACAGGACGATGGCGCCCACGGCGGCGGTGGCGAGTAGCCGGCGGTGGCTGTGATGGCTCATGGGGACCTCCCAGGGTTACGAAACCGCTGCAAGTATGGCCCCGGCCAGTGTCGACACGCAAGATAACCCTGCCAGTGCTGCGCTGGCTGGATGGCCTGGAACGCCCGCAGTAGTGGGTGCCGACAGAGTTTGACGATGCCTTGAGTGCTCAGAGCGTGCCGGGCTGGTCGAGCTCGGCGTCCAGGGAATCCAACCAGGCGTCAAGGCTGCGGGGACCACTCTGTTTCCATCCCCGAGCCTTCGGCATATAACCCCACAGCGGACGACAGAAGACGCAAAGATCCCCCGTCTTCCCGTCCGTCCCAGGGGTCCAGTCGCACAGCCGCTTGCCGTCCTTCGAGAACAGCACGATCCCCGTCCCGGTTCTGGCCGCGTGCTCGTGGGCGTCCGCAATTTCGCCCAGGCGCTCGTACAGACGATCCACCGCCCGCACGTCGGCGGCGTGCAGTGCGCAGAGCATCGACCCCTTGATATCGCCCGTGTCGATCGGAGTCACGGCGCCGGCCTGGTCGTCCACTATGACCGGCTTCCCGTCGGGCCCCTGCCGGAGGTGCAGAAGCTCCCCGTCGGCGCGACGGATCGTCAGCGGCGGGTTGCCGTCGTCACGGCCTTCGTAACGGTCACCGTGAAGATCGTAGTGGGACTCATTGAGGAGTCCCCTCAGAGTCCAGGCGGCGAGAGCCATCAGGCCCGCTGTGCTGGTGTCATTGTTGCTCAAGCTCATGATCGCGGTCCCCTCAATGCCCGGGTGCGCCTGACACTTCTGATAGTGGTCGGAACGGCAGCCAGTGACCCGCGAGCGTCTCAGACAGACCACGAGCCACGTCCGGTATCCCCTCGACCGCCATGGGGCCGCTCACGGCCCCTCCTGGGCGCTGACTGTGCCGAGACCTGCACCTGCATGAAAAAAGAGCAGGAATTCATGCCAACAAATATGCCAGCACGAGTAGTGCGCGGCATGACGCCGTTAGCGGCTGGGCTCGTGCCCTGTACAGGCAGCCCGCTTGTGGTGGACACTTGGGTGGTCACAGCCCTTCCCCTGCCTGTTGGAGGCCAAGATGACGCGGACCCGCCGCCCCTCCCCCGCTCTCACTGCACTCGCTCTGACGTGTCTGTTGGCCGCCTCCGCCTGTTCAAGCGGTAGTGGCATCAACCAGTCCACTCCGGAGTCCCTGGCTGTCGACGTCGTCGAGGCCGCACGCCAGGGCCAGGACGTCACTGCCTACGCGCTCGTAGACCACAACAGTCCCGAGGTCTGCACCCCCGACACATGCGGGGACTTGACGGCCTTGCGCCGGGCCCAGGACGTGTGCGCCGACCTGGAAGGCGAGCTCTCGGCCCACGTTGAGACCGCCAACCGCGACGACTCATCGTCCGTCATGGTCTACGTAACCACTCCGGACGACGAGTCAGGCTTCTGCGGGTTCCACGTGTCCAAGCAGGACGGCAAGTGGTGGCTCAGCGACTGAAGCCGATGAGCATCCCGTAACGCTGTCGGTCAGCGTTAGGAGGTCAGACCGCCGCTAGGACCTTAGCGAAGCGGTCGCGGGGAAGGTACTGGAAGCTCTGCGGAGGGCGGGACACCCCTATATCGCTTAGCGGTAGGACGTTACGCAGGCGGGTCGCCTCGCCTACTTTGATGCCGGTCGCTTGGCTCCTGCCGGCGTAGTAGGCGAAAAAGTCGTCCTCGCTAATGACTCCCTGGTCACGAAAGTCTCTCCACAGGGAGGCGGGGCTTGAGGTCTCCTGTCCGTTGACGGTGAAGTAACCGACAACCGCCTGGTCTGGTGCCGTGGAATAGATGACTACGTGGGTGATGTCTGCGGCGAGGCGGCGTTTGCGGAACTCGATGGTCTTTCGTCCCTCGAGGATTGCCCGGGCGTACGCAGGGTGGATTGACATCAGGGCTACTCGCCCAACTGCTGCTTCAGCCACTCTAGGCCCTCCTTCCGCACGGCCATGATCGACCGGGCTATCGAACCGACGGGTTGATCGTGGTCGGAGTGCCGGTGCCGACCACGACTGTGGGTATGAGTCGAAGTACGGGCTTCAGGCCCCGCCGTCGTAAGGCCAGTCCCCGCTGGCCCCTGTACATGCTGCTGGACACGCTCCGCCGTCAGGGGTGGGGTCCCCTGGACGGTCGCCCTTGGAAGGGGCTACGGGCCGTCCTCGTGGGCCTGGCAGCGCGTCTCCCGTACGGGTCCGCTCAGGGCGCGGCCACGATCGAGCAGGTAGCGGCCGCCGCGGGATACGGGCTGCGGTGGACCCGCCAGTGCCTGACCGACCTGGAAGACCTGGGGCTGATCGAGTGGGTGCGCGGGGGCGTCCGCTACGGCCGGCCCGTCCCGTCGTGGTTCCGGATCAGCAAGACCATGCTGGCCGAGCTCGTGGAGGCAGCCCGCGAGAAGCGGACCGCCGACATGATCGCCTGGGCCCAGGCCACGAGGCGGCGCCTGGAGCGGATCCGGACGATCCGGATGATCCGAGCCAAGCGCAAACCCCGAACTCACAGCACACCAGCCACGCCCGCGGACGGCGGCATCGCGAAAAACAGGGTGGCGAAATCACGCGGATCCGTCCATGCGGCAGTAACTGCCAGCCCCTCCCCCAGGAGGGGAGACCAAGCGGGTCTCCGCCTCCCTGTGGACAACACACCACCCGCACGAACCTCCGCCCCACCACCGTCTGACCGCCCGTCGAACAACGTGCCTCTGCCGGACGGGCTCGCGGGGCCGGCACTCGCCAGGGCCGTCCTGGCCTCCCTCGGCCGCTAACCCCTCGTCCGTCCACTACTAGCCATGGACGCCGACATGCGGCGTCTGGACACGAAGGAGCAAGCCCGTGAACTTCCGCGCAACACGTGACCATGACACTGACCAAAAGTGGCCGTCCTTTGAGGAGATCCTCAACGGCGGCAACGACCCCGCCACCACTCAGGACGCCTCGGAGCCAGACACCAACGACCGGCCTCTGACGGAACTCGAAGTCTTTGTCGGCCGATGCGAGTGGCTCAGCATCGTGCTTGTCGTCGCCGGGCTCATCAGCTACTACGCCTACCACGGGGCTTTCACCGCCCGGGAAGTCTCGATCCTCCTGGGTCCGTGGGCCGCGTGCGCCCTGCTGATGACCCACCGTTCTGAGTGCGGAGCGGGCGTCGGGGCCCTTGCTGCCGTCGTGATGACTGCCGTGACGGGATGCCTGCTCGGCCCCTTCTACCGCGAGATCACCACGGTTTCGCCGTTGATCATCCTCTTCGCGGTGCGTACGCCCCTTCCAGGGCTGAGGGTGCCGCGGAGGGCGCGGTTCGTCCTATTGCGGGGGCTCCTGCTGGTAGGTCTGTTGGACGTCGCGCTGGTTTGGGCTGGTGCTGTTGGGCCCTGGGGGCTGCGAGGCGAGTCGGTGGCCTTCAGCGTGGCTGCGATTATCATCGCGGTCTCCTGCCGGTCAGAATGGCCAGATACCGACTTGGTGGATGACGTCGACCAGTCCTCCGTCAATACGTGGGACGAGGCCTCCAGGTTTGTCCTAAGCAGGGTCTGGATCTGCGTGGAGGCTGCCGCGCTCTTGGGGCTCTTGGGGCTTATGTGGAACTGACTGCGGCACTTCACGCGCCCCGGTAGGTAGTATGATGGGCATGGAGTCGGTGGAGACCCTTGCGACCATCCTGGCGATCACGCGCGCCCGGAAACCCGGCCTGTCACAGCCTGACCGGGTTCAGACCCTGTTGGACAGCGCCGACCCCGAACGGGTTCTTGAGCAGCTCACCAGCCCGGCCCTGCTTGATGACCCGCTCCTGGAACAGGCCCGCCAGGACGTTGACCGGTGGACCGGGCAGGGCATGAAAATGGTCAGCGTCCTGTCTGACCAGTACCCCAGGCGCCTACGGGACGTCAGGGAGGCCCCGGCCCTCCTGTGGTTCCAGGGCGACCTCCAGGCAGATGATCAGGGCGTGTGCGTGGTGGGGTCCCGCCAGGCCGATGCGGCGGCGCTCGATGTCGCCTCCTACGTGTCTGCGGCTCTCGTCGATCAGGGACTGACCGTCGTTGCCGGCCTGGCCGCGGGGATTGATGCCGCGGCTCACCGTGCGGCCCTACAGGCCGGGGGCAGGACAGTCGCCGTCATGGGCACCGGCTTGGACCGCACCTACCCGCGCGACCACGCTGGGCTGCGCGACAGCATCGTAGAGGCCTCCGGGCTGGTCGTGACACAGTTTGAGCCCGGAGCGACCATCAGCCGCTCGAATTTCCCGATGCGCAACGCCGTGATGAGTGGATATGGCATCACGACCTTCGTTGTCGCGGCCTCTGAGCACTCGGGTACCCGCAGCCAGGCCAGGTATGCGGTCAGACACGGGCGTGGCGTCATACTCGCCCGAAGGGTCGCTGAAGGCACCCAGTGGGGGCAGATGCTTGTCCGGGGCGGGCAGGCGCAAGTCGCTGACAGTACGGCGGACGTGCTGGAGCATGTGCGGGCTCTGCAGGCCGAGCGCGACCAGGCCGAGCGGCTCCTGCGGGATCTCGTCGCATGACCCAGCCACCGGCCCCACCGCGGCTGCCCGGCTACTACCTGGCGGCTGTTGTGCCCGCGAGCCTGCGCGGTGGACTGTGCCTGTGGTGCCGCACCCCCATCGAGGGCCCCTACCGGCTCTGCTACAAGTGCAACCGGGCGCGCACACTCCCCCAGGCCCGCCCCGACAATATCGGCTTCGCCAGCTACGCCATCAAGGGCCAGCAGGCCGCGGTCGAGATGTACCGCTACAAGGATACCCACCAGCCCTCAGCACAGGCACTCGGGAACGTCTGGCTCCTGCTGAACCACGCCGTGCGGCACCTGGGATGCGTCGGCAGGCTCGTCGGGGCAGGGATTGATGCCGTCGCGGTTGTGCCCAGCCGCACCCACCATGTGCCCGGTAGGCAGACTCCGCTGCAATACCTCTGCTCCCAGACCTTCCCACCGGGCCTACCAGCACTGGCGCTGCAGCCCGCCCCCGGTTCGTCGTCAGACCGGCACGTACGAGCCGACGCCTTCACCGCCACCGGCACCAGCGGCTTTTCGCACGTGCTCGTCGTCGATGACACCTGGGTCAGCGGAGGCACCGTGCTCTCAGCCGTAGCGACCCTCAAAGCCGCCGGCGTGCGGCACATTTCGGTGCTTGCACTCGCCCGATGGCTCGACCCAACTTATGGGCCCACCAGCACTCTCATCCGGAACGTCAACCAGGCCTGGATCACCCCGCAAGCGGCATGCCCATTCACCCTCGACGGCACCTGCCCGAAATAGCCCAGCTCGACTGACTTTTCTATCTGGTCCCCGCACAGAAGGGGGCATGAGCAAATTCTATGAGTCCCAGCACCCGCGCAATGCTGACGGCAAGTGGGCGACCAAGCCCGCCGCTGCCCCTGCCGCGAACCTAGGCGACAGCGAGCCGCCGCCAGCGCCGACGAACACAGTAGACGCCGAGGCCATGTGGAGGATCGTCCAGACCTACGCCCACAGGGCGGGGCGGCGCATGGGGGTGCGGGACCCCGACCACATTGACGCCGTCATCTCCGACGTCACGGCCGACGTCATCGGCCGGTACGGCAACGAGCAGATCCCGGTCGTCCCCTTGTACTCGGTGGTGTCCCGTCGCATGGCCCGCAGCCTCGGACACACCAACCTCGGCCCCACCGACCGGGCGGCCATGCGGGCCCTCAATGAGGCCGCTGCAGCCAGGGCCGAGGAGCTTGGGCGGGAGCTCACTGAGCGGGAAGTCCGGGGCCTGGCGGATGAGGTGCGGTCGGGCTGGCATGATCCGCGGCACCGTCCTTCCCGGAACTTCTTCGAGCGGGCCCAGATGGCACGCATGGGCAGCCTCATTGATGATGAGGGCAACATGATTGAGGGCGTGAGCCCGTGGGCGGGTGGCGGTGTCGCCGCCGCGCCGGATACGCCGGCGGCCCGCGCCGAGGAGGCCCTGAACGCTGGTCGGCGCGGAGTGGCGCGCTCTGAGGCGTGGGACACCCTGGCCACTGTGTCAGGGGCGCCCATGGTGGCGCGGGGCAGTCGCAGCACCACTACCGCGACCGCGTGCCGGCGGATCATGCGCGACTACCCTGGGGGTGTGGCCGGCGCCGTGGACGCCTGGCAGCGGGCCGAGCAGGACGAGGGCACTGTCGCCTTGTTCGCGCCGTTCGGTGACGGCCTGGATGAGGAGGGCGCAGACGCAGTGTGCTCCATGCTCCAGGCTCATCCTGAGGTTGCGGACGACCTGTGGGAGGCGGCCCTGTCGGCTTCAACACGCCGCTATACCCGTGATGGCTAGTCGGGGTCGGCCTGGCTGCCTGTCGCGACGTCAATGACCCGCCACGCCCCGTCGCCGTCGGCGGTGAGGGTAACGGCCCAGGCCGTGACTCCGGGGTCTCCCGGGCGTGCCTGCCGTAGTGCGTCCGGGACGGCCTTCTGGTCGGGTTGGGCCTCCCACGAGACCGTGTAGACCATGAGGACGATTCCCCGGCTGTCGTTGTGCACGGTCAGCCAGTCGCCGTCCACTAGTTGGGCGTGCATGGTGGTGCCCATGCGGGCCATGAGCTGCTCGTTCGTGGCTGCCCGCGCCTCTAGCTCGGTCGGCACCGATACTGCGGCCTGACCATCCAGGTCGTCCGTGAGGTCGGTGCTGTTGTCGCCGCAGGCCAGGGCCAGCACGACCTGCCCGGCGGCCTCGACGGCGGCAGTGTCAGCCGGGGTCGGGGTCGCCGAGGCCTCGCTGCCGCTGGCGGCCGGTTGTGGGGCCTGTTCTTGCGGTACCGTAACGCGCACCCCCGACGTGGCGGTCGGCGTCGGGGCCGGCTCAGCATCGCCCGCGCAGCCACCCAGCCCCGCCGCCACCAGCGCCACTACCGCCGCACCCGCTGTAGCCCTGAGTGTCATCATTATTGGATCCTCACCATGTAGTAGGAGCCGTACAGGGGGACCTCGATGATCCCCTGCCGGTAGTTCTGGGCGCCGACGATCCCGCCCTGCCCGTTGTACAGGGCCACGTGGTAGGCGGGCGTGCCCCAGCAAACGAGGTCACCCGCCTGCGCCTGGTCCTCGTCGATGACCTGTCCGGACTGGCACTGCGACGCCGCCGAGTGCTCCAGGGTGATGCCGACCGTGGCGTATGCGGCCTGTACGAGTCCCGAGCAGTCGTAGCCGTCGGGTCCCGTGCCTCCCCAGACGTAGGGGCCTCCGATCTTCGTGCGCGCCCATTCCAGGGCCTTGGTGGTCCCGCCGCCGGCCGGGGCCGTGACCTCACCGGTGGCCAGGTCGACTCCGTGGGAGGCGAACGTATCCACGGGGTTCGGGCAGGCCGACACGTAGGCGGCGTCGAACGGGCACCACATGGTGTCCTCCCCGAGCAGGCTGATCTGGGCTGCCTCCACGTGCAGGTGGGCGCCAGCTGACACACCGGTGTTGCCGACCTGGGCGACCTGTTGCCCCCGGGTCACAGTGTCTCCAACGCCGACGGTGAAGGAGCCGTTGATGACGTGCAGGTAGCGCAGCCGCCACCCGTCGGTGGAGTCGATGATGATCGCGCACAGCCCGTTGGTGCCGGTCTCGCAGTCCGCGTAGCGGACGGTCCCGTCGGTCGCGGATAGGACTGCCGTGCCTAGGGGCGCCCCGATGTCGGTGCCCCAGTGGGGACGCGCATACCCCAGGACGGGGTGCATACGGGCCGGATCCCAACTGGAAGTGATCGTGTACGCTTGGGGCAGCGGGTAACCCCAGCCGGTCGTGGAGGACACGTCTGTGCCGGTGCAGGAGACCCCTGCTGTCGAAGACAGCAACTGGGAGGCCGCCTGTTCCCAATGAGCGTATCGGTCGGGGTAGGCGGAGGCCTGGACGGCCTGCGCCTGCTCCCCCAGGCTCCCGGTCCCGCCACCGGCCTGCCAGGCGTCCAGGGCGTCGAAGAAGAAGCCCGCCGACTTGCCGGCGTCCATGAGAGCCGTGACGTCGCCGCCGCCCCAGCCCGCCGACGGCCTCTGCTGGAAGAGCCCCACGCTGTCATGGTCGGAGCCCACGGCGTCGTGGGACACCGACAGTGACTCGGGGACGTTGCTGTTGGCGTACATCTGCAGATGCGACTCGGTTAGGGCCGTCATCAGTGCCACCTGCACGTTCTGGTCGGACTCGCCGCGGTCCCGTCCGGCCTGGATGATCGCCGCGACGTACCCGGCCTGTTTGTCGCCGATGGTCACGTTCTGCCCGCTAGTCGAGGTGACTTCACCGACTGTGGCGCCCCCGCTGCTGGCCGTGCATGACACGGCTGTCGTGGGGGTGCCGAGCCACCAGGACAGGGCCCGACTATACAGGGCGTCTGCCTGGTCGCGGGTGAGCCCCTCCGCCTCCGCTTCGGAGTCTTCGGTGCAGCCGGCGCCCCACCCGGTTTCACAGGCCCAGACGCGGACCTCACCCTCCGCCGCGGGGTCGTCCCCATCCGCTGGGGCGTCAAGGCCCGTCCACCCTGCCTCGGGTGTCCACGACCTGCCCGCGGCCTCAATCACGGCCACACGGGTGTCTTGGTAGCGGGACGCCAGAGTCGTCGCCAGCGGCAGGGGCTCATCCGTGGTTACGGTGATGACCTGGGAGGCCGCGCCGGCACCGTCCGGGGCGTTGCCGGCGGTGTAGTCGTCCACGGAGACCGCTGTTACCGCGCCCGAGTCCAGCCCGTAGGTGTCGGTGGCGACCTGGGTGATCCGCTCCACCGTGGTGCCTTCCAGGTCCTCGGGTGGCGCCGGGGCGTCGGAGGCGCCCTGGAGCGTGCCCGTACGGGGCGCTGGCAGGCCCTCCACGGCCATGAGGGCCGCTACCCATGCCTCCCGCACCTGCCTGGCGTTGGCGGCCCCAGAATCGTCACTGGCGACGCCTGACGGGCATGTGTCGCCCGCGACCACCAGCTGGTCGCCCTGGCACATGACCGTCCCTGTCGAGAGGTCCCACCCGGAGGCGGCTGTCACACCGGCCTGAGCCTCACGCACGGCCTCCGCGACCGTCCGCGCGTTGTCCAGCACGTCGGCGTCGGTGCCGGCCCGCCACGGGCCCGATTTGGGGGCCACCAGGGCGTAGAGGATGACCGTGGGAATGCCGGCTTCCTCGGCGATCTCCGACACTGGCCCCGCCTGGTCTCCCAGCCCGGACTCCTCTGCGGCACCCACGAACCCTGATGTGTTCGACCCGTTGACGCTGACGTCGTTGACGTGAGCGGCTCCCTGACTGGCGGGCTCACCCAGGCCGCTGATCATGGCGCTGAATGCGCACACGAGGGCAATACCTCCGGCTGCTGCCGCTGCTGCGGTGCGCTTCCAGCCACGGCCCTGAAGAGCCGCTCGGGCACCACCGAGTACTGCGCCCCAGGCCCCGCCTTTCGTGGCGCCCTTGGCGGCACCAGCCGCAACATCCTGCTTCACGCCCTCGCCGTCTGCCATACCGGGTCACATGCGGACTCTGCGCCCGGGGCGGGGTCAGGAGTATCCGCGGTGGCGGGCCCGCCGCCGACGCAGGACCGCGGCGTTGGTCGTTGCCCGCCGGTGGAAGGCCGCCGGCAGCACTAGCTCGGCTGGCACCACTCGGTCATCGAAGTCGATGACGTAGGCGATGGAGCCCCGCAGGGACCGGCCTGTGCCTGGGTCTTCCAGGTGCCACATGGATTCCCAGTTCGGCACCGCGTCGGCGCCCTGCCCCTGGGTCTTCCGCTGGGTGAGCTTCCGGACCCGCTCCCCCGTCGCCAGGGCCGGGTCGAAGAGTTCCAGTGCCGTCCGGGCCTCATCGGCGTCGGCGAATGCCAGGACGGCACCGCGCACGAAATACCCGGACAGGCCCGCCCTAGTGGCTTCGCTGACCTTCTGGTTGAACAGCCCAATGTCAATGGAAAACTCGCGGGCTAGGCGGCCCGCCCGGTCCAGTTCGTCGGCACCAGCCAGAAGGAAGGTCCATGCCTCATCGAGGAGGATCGTGCCGCCACGCTCCCGCAGGGCGAACATGCACGAGTTCACGAGCGCACGGATAAGCGTTAGTGCCACGCGCTGTGACACATTGGTCTCACCACGGTCGACTGTGCCCTGCTCGGGCAGATCCAGGCTCATATTCCCTGCCTGGATGTGGGTCCAGCCCGGCTGACCAGCCAGTGTCGGGCCCTCCGGGCTCATACCCACGAACGCCCGGGCCTGGGGCATTGACCGGGCGAGCTTCAGGACCGGCCCCACCACATCATCGTCAACGACGCCCGCATCCTTCGCCGCCCGGAGGGCCTGCCCGGTCGACTTGGCACCACGGGCAGCCGCCCAGTGCAGGGCATCAATAAGGTCGACCTCGACGCGCCCACGAGCCTCGACGGTGCCCCAGGGGTTGATCGACAAGGTGTTGGCGGCCGCCTGATGCACGGCCGCCTCGGGGTCATCGTTGTAGCGCAGCGGGTCAAGAATCCCGTCAGCACTGATCAGGTCTGACAGGGACACGGACTGGGCTCCTGGAGTGGCGTCGACGACGGCGCTCGCATCCGCCATGGGCTTGGGCGCTACAGACACAACGTCCAGGCCCGCGCGGGAAAGCTGCTGGGCGTGCCGCAGCAGCAGCATCGTCTTGCCCGACCCGGAGGCCCCGGCAACCAGCCACATGGTCGCCGAGTCCTCATCCGAGGCCCGGGTCGGGGTGAACCCCACCGGCTGGTGGTCACCCACAGTGAACCCCCAGATGACGGGTGAGGCCGACCCGTCACCGACCACGGCCACATCGTGCAGGCCACTGGCGGCCACCATCTGCAGCGGCCAATCCTTCAGGTACGGGTTCTCACGCACAAACGAGCCCAGGCTCATTTCGTCGCGAATGAAGTCCTGACGCCCGATACGCGGCACCAGTGTTACGCCCAGGCCCTTGCCCAGGGCCGTGGAGTCCACCCACTGGCCGTCCATGGCAACACTGATGCGCGCCCCCGTCAGTGTCGGGGGGACCATTTGTGCCTCAGCCCCATAGATCCGCTCAGCCGACGCCAGAGCCGCGGCCGCTTCGTCGGCCTCACTCTTGTCCATGCGGCCCAGCTGCTGGGCCTTGGCGATGTCGTCCTCGTACTGGCGGCGGTGACGCCGCATCTCGTTGCGGGTCACGTCTGCGGGCTCCAGGGAGCCCCTTATTGAGACAGCGACCGCGCCACCGTGTAGCAGGCGGGACGCCCATGCCGCCACGTCGTCGGTGGAGTCGAGCTCCCACCCGGACTGGACCTCATCAAGGCTCGCCAACGTGAGGACTCGGTGGCCCTCAAGGTCCCGCCCCCAGTCGATACAGTCGGTGCCTCGCTCAAGTGCCCGCTCGGCTGCCTGGGCGGACGAAAACGAGGTGAACACGTGCATGTGGTCGCCGTGAGGCAGATCAATGGTCTCGGGCCACCGTCCATCATTCCACCAACCCACGGTGGCCTGGACGGCCTCCTGGGTGGGGACCTTGAGACCGTGCCTGCGCATGATCTGCCCCACACGCTCGTAGTCGCCCTGGTAGTCGGCCATGGTGGCGCCGCCCTCGATGAGGGTCCCGGCCACGTCCCTGATAGTCGACCGCAGGTTCCGCCGCATGGACGTGGCCTGCAGCGGAACGCCCAGGAGCACGGTCTGCTGGGCGACTCTCACGCCCGCGAACTCCTCCCCGAGCTCGGCGGCCGACGGGCTAGCCGGGTCGGGCCGGTAATCTCGACTGGTGCGGACGCCCAGCAGGTGCAGCTCCCGGTAACCCCGGCGCAGAAGCGTCCGACGCCGGATGCGCCCGCCCTGCATATTCGCCAAGTCGCGTCCGACTCCAAGCAGGGCGGAGGCGTAGGTATCCCGCCACTCCGGGACACGCGCATGCGTGACCGGGGCCGGCGGCAGCTCCCGGTACAGCCAGACCTCCTGGCCCGTGCTCACCAACAGTCCCGGGTCATCGGCGGACGGGACGGCCTGGACAAAAGTCGGTGATGCTTGGACTTCCGGCATTAGTTCTCCTCAGGCGTCGCAGTCGCTGTTGTCGGGGCCGGCACGGAGGCCGCTGCTCTGGTGGTGCCGGTTACGGCGTTCTGCCATGGTGCGAGGTCGGTGCCCGTGCCGGGTGGTCCCCAGGCCACCACGCGGGCCGTGCCCGTGCCCGCGCCGGTGACCAGCAGGTCGTAGCCGATACTGACCGGACGCTCGGCACCGTCTCGGGTGATGTCGAGGGTGACCGCGACCATCAGCGTCGAGGCGTCCGGGGTGGCATCCTCGGCGACGGCCCGTGCCGCAGCGTGGTCGATTGATACGGATACGCCAGTGATGCCGGACAGCGGGATGTACGTGTGCCCCAGGTCCGGGTCAGCCATGACCGTGGCCAGGGCATCTGCGTCACCCGAGGCGAACGCCGTAGCCCACGCGTTGACGGCGCGGTCGGTCGTCTGGTCGACCGTCACAGAAGTGGCACCGGCCCACATATCAGAGGACCAGCCCGCCTCCGCCGTGGGCAGGACATCCAGTGAGGGCGTGCCCACGGCCTCTGCGGCATCGGTCGCCGCAGAGTAGTTGACACGCGTCCCCACCTCGTACACGGCTGAATCGGTCGCGACGAGCACATAGGCCGTCCAGGTCTCCCAGGACGCCGCTGTCGCGTACCGCGGTGTCGGCACGGGCTCGGCCCGGTCCCAGCCGAGCACCTGCGCCCCCGCAGGCAGCGGAGACGGGTCCTGCCCGATCCAAGCCTCCACCTCGGTCAGGGCCGCGGCACGCACCTGTGTCGGCACCTCCACTCCCCTGCCGCCGTCATCGTCTGTGGGCTGGGGGCTGGTGAGTGTCTGGGACACCACCAGGATCAGCGTCAGGGCCAGCACAGGGCACAGGAACACGCAGGCGGTGACGAACCAGCGCATGCGCCGGGCCGCCCGGTAGCGGGGCCCCGTATCGATCCCGTTGTCGGTCGGAACCTGCGCAGGCTCCGACCACCAATCCTGCTGTCGGTTCTTCTTCCACGGCAAACGCATACGCCTTCTCCTCGCTCAGGCTTCCAGGAGACCCAACACAGACTGGCCCTCACCGAGCACCTGGACATGGGGCCCGCGGGGCTCCATGAGGTCGCTCATCCACGCCACAACCCGGGGGTCACCAGACCCCAGGGCAGCCTGTTCACACTCCCGGCACCAATCCTGGCCGGGCTCGGCGTCATTCCGGCACGCGGCCCAGCACTTCGGGCACAGGGCTGGTGTGTGCACAGGCACGTGATGATCGGGCCGGAGCCTCCACAACTGGCAACGCATCAAGCCACCAGCCCCGCGACAGCCTCCAGCAGCGCCTGGAGGCCGGTGGCGGCCTCGGCGAGACGGCGAGCCGCCTCCACGACGTTGGCGTCGGGCGCTCCCTCAAGGGCGCCGAGGGCGGCGGCAAGCTGCCAGGCCCTGCGTAGACGTGCCTGGCCCTCACGTCCGACAGCCAGGGCCAGCGCTGCCATGGGAGCGTCGTCGGCCGCGGCTACGTCCAGGAGGTCCTGGAGGGCCTGCCCGGCCTTGGGACGGGCGGCGGACGCCAGGGCCACCGTCAGGGCCCGGACCTCTATGTCCTGGACACCGAGCACGGCTGCCAGGGCCTGCCGCTCCGTGTCGTCGGCGGCCCCGATCAGGTCGTAGGTATCGAGGACGGTTTCGGCCTGGCGGCGCTGGACGGTGCGGCGCCGCCCGCCCCTGCGCACATGCGTCTCGGCCTTGCCGGCGTATTCGGCACCAGTGGTGTCGGGCGCTGCGGCCTCCGTGGTCTCCTGGGTGTCCTCACTGTCGTAGTTGTAGAAGTCGCTCATGGTTTCCTCTCCCCGGCCTGACGAGGGCGGGGTCGTTCGTTGGGTTTGTTTTCGTCAGGTGCACATGCGGACCGTCGCACGCGCACGATTCAGATGACGGCCGTGAGAACCAGGCCGGCCCCGCACCAGGTCACGTAGGCGCTGAGTCCCAGGCCGAGAAGCTGCTCGCGTGCCGACCCCGTATCCCCCAGCACGGGCAGCCGCAGCCGCGGTGCCCTGACCAGCGGCCACAGCAGGTTCTCGACGCCCTGCGTGGTCAGGGCGTCACCTAGTCGGTGGATCCACATGCCCAGGCCGACACTGGTGGGCATGAGCCACCAGGGCGTGGCGGGGGCTGCCGCTCCGACAAGGAAACCCCCGAACGCGGCGGCCCACAGTGCCAGGCCGGCCCTGGGGCTGACGCCCATGGTGCGAGCCCCGACGGCGGCGCACAGGCCGAGGATTAGCCCGTTGCCGGGGCGGATGACGAGGCCACTGCTGGTGGCGGTCCACGCACACACCACGGTCACCACGGCGATGGCTGCGGCGATGCCGACCAGGCAGTGGGTGATGGCCCTGTGCCCGCCGGGAGTGAGGCGCCTCGACACCCAGCCCGTGACCGGCGGCAGGGCCGTGGAGGCCGTGCTGGACGGCGTGTCCAAGTCCGGCAGGAGTGCCGCACAGGCAGTCACCAGCGCCCCGAGCGCGACGAACGCGGGTGACAGGCCCCCCAGGCCCGCTCCCAGCCGGATGGACCCGACGGTTGCTGCCCCGTAGACGGCCAGGCCCGCGGCCAGGCCGGACAGGGCGTGCGTGCGCCCCATCACTGTGCGGCTCCTACGGTCAGGGTCACCGGCCCCCGGGCGGTCGCAGTGATCTGGAAGACCCCGCTGCCAGTGACGATCACGGCCGTGGTCGTGGCGGACCGGCTGGTCGAGTTGATGGTCTCTATGGCGCCACCGGTGGTGGTGACGTAGATGGAGGCCTGCCCGTCGTCGGCCTCGGCAGTGAGAACCAGCGTGCAGGTCTCGGCGCACTCGTAGGTAGTGGTGGCTAGGGACGTGGTGGTGTCGGCCCCGTCGCCGACGACCCACGGGCTCGCGGACGCGCTGGCGTCCGGGCTTACGACGGCCCTGCTAGAGGCGGTGGCCTGGGTCTGCGGGGACGACTGTCCGCCGCGGGCCAGGTGGGTGCCCCCGACAGCCAGGACGATGACGGCCACAAGGGCCAGGGCCGCAACGGGCGCCAGGCGGATCGCCTGAGCCCTCCTTGTCCGCACAAGCGGGTTCGTCGGCGTTGGGTTGGTGGTCATTGCTTCTCCTAGCGGGTTTCGCTTGATGTTCTGGTTGTGGTCGGACCCTGGGTTCAGGGGCTGAGCCAGGTATGGGTGAGGAAGCGCCGCACCGACCTGGCGTCGTCTCCCAGGTCTCCGCGGGCCGCCCGGGCCGCCTCCACAGCCAAGGGCGCGAATCGGCGGGCATGCACGGCCGCGGTCTCCCGCATGGCCGTGGCTGTGGCTTCATCGACGCGCTGGTCCTGGGGCACCGGGTCGGTCACGAGATCCCAATAGCTGTCGGTCAGATCGGCCACCAGGGACGGACGTGCCGCCGGGATGAGGGCCGTGACTGCGCGCCGAACCCTGCGGCGCACGCGCCCGTTCGGGCGGGGCCGCAGCGTCACAGCCGCCTGCGCGTGCAGGGCCAGCAGGCGGTCCGGCATCTCGGCCATGCGCTCACGGTCAGCCCTGGTGGTGTCGTCCCACAGGGCCAGCGCCGCCTCAGGCACGCTCCCGTAGGAGTCCTGCCAGGGTCGGTCATCAAGGACTGACGTGGCGGCCTCCAGGGACCGGCGCGCCAACCTGGGTTCGCCGGCCAGGGCCTGCCGAAGATGCTCGGCCTCCACCGGGTCCTCCGGCGCCACCAGGGCCGGCAGCTGGTAGATCTCGGCGACCTGTGTGGCCGCTGCGAGGATGCGCCGGACTCCGGATCGGCGCGCGATCGCCGCCGTCACTTGCTGGGCATCCGCATCTGACACCCCGCCAGCGGTGACTCGGGCTTCGGGACCCGACTCCGGGTCAGCGGCGAAGCGCAAACCCTCTGTTGGCGTGTCCGGGTCGTCGAGGCTCACGATCACCCGCCGGTCCGGCATCACGCGCCGGACGACGGCGGCCCGTGACTGCCACCCGTATTCGGTGAGCCACCCGCACAGGGAGGCGCCGGCTGCGATACGTTCCCGGTCGGGCCCCTGCCTCAGACGCTCAACCAACAACAACTCGAATCCGCCGATAAGGTCCTCGATCTCGACGTCGGTGCGGGAGCGCATGTCCCCCGACGCCATGTACCTGCCTGCGAGCCTGCGCGGGACCCCGGATGCCGCGAGCAGCGGCATCAGGTACTCAACGAACTCCCTTTCCGTC
The DNA here is from genome assembly GCF_019325145.1 of Actinomyces sp. 594. Classification (NCBI taxonomy): domain Bacteria; kingdom Bacillati; phylum Actinomycetota; class Actinomycetes; order Actinomycetales; family Actinomycetaceae; genus Actinomyces; species Actinomyces sp. 594. The sequence continues at coordinate 29,793 of NZ_PIZC01000037.1, read as the reverse complement.
AGGGTCGGGTCAGCAGCGAGATCCTGCGCATCGGAGTCGATGCGCAAGCGCAGGGTTTCCAGGGTGTGCGCTTCCATGGGGGGCGCTAGCGGCGTTTCCACGTTGTTGTGGTGGTCGGAGTCCGGGCTAGGCCGCCCCCTCAAGGCCATCGGTGCTGGTCAGGACGTCCGCCAGCCACGCCAGGGCGTCCTGACCGTCGTCGGCCAGGCGTGCCAGGTGGTCGCGTCCCTGCCGCAGCAGGTCTCCCCGGGTCGGGTCGGCGGCCAGCTGTGCCCATAGGGCCGGCGCCTGCGAGTGCCCGTCGACGACCTGCAGGCACTGGGCCGCAGTCGCCGCCGCCTGAACGACGTCCGGGTCATCCGTACCGAGCGCGGCCGTAAGCTCGACGGCTCCCAGGGCGTCGGAGGCGGCACGCAGCGCTGGCACCAGTTCCTGGGCAGCCCCTATCGCCCAGTCCGCGTCCGCACCTGTCGGAGCCTCAAGCCCGTCCAGTACGGGGTCGGCTGCGCCGGCGATCCAGTCACGCACCCGCGCGGGCGTGGCCCCAGCGTCCGCGAGGACGTCTATCCAGAGGCCGGACTGGCGGTCGTACCACCCGGCTGCAAGGGCCTCCAGCAGGAGTCGGCATACCCACGTGTCCAGGCCCTCCTGGCTGGTCGTGCCGTCGTCGGCGACCAGCTCGTACCGGGTGAGTAGCCGTTCGGACAGCCACAAGAACGGGTGCCCCGCGACCTGGTCGTTGGCCGGAGCCAGGCGGGCGCTCCTGGGCGTCAACAGCGGGACTGCGAGGTTTGCCCACAGTGGCGCGGTCACGCCGCTGGGGCCGAGTCCCATGGCTTCTCGCAGACGCTCGTGGCGTTCACCGGCGTCAAGGATGCTTGCGGTGCCCCATAGGGCGGGGATGAACAGGCCGGTGCCGGCCTGGGGGTCAAGAGCAATGGTGTGGCGCATGGTGGCCTGGCCTCTCGGTGCCGCCCCTCCCTGCGAGGGGCTCTTGCCCAGGCACATGCGGACCGACTATTCGAGGGCCAGGCCGTCTAGGCCCAGGTCGCCGAGATCCAGCGGCCTCAGCTCAACCGGCTCCTGTGTTTCGTCGGGCGGGAGTTCGCTGTACGCCGCCGTCGCCGTCGGTGAGGCGCCGCCAGTAGCGCCGAGAGACCAGTCCTCACACTCAGCAACACCCCGGTCGCGCAGCATTGCGGCCAGGTCGCTTGGAGGCGTGTACCAGCCCTGTACCTCCACGGCCACGCCGTTGAGCGACTCCCAGACGCCCCGGCCCGGGGGCGCGTACGTCAGCACGGGCGTCTGTTCGGGCCTGCGCAGCGCCGACGCCAAGTCACCGTAGGAGGCGACCCCCAGCAGCAGACGCCCCGTGTTGGTCTTCAGGTCGTTCCCGGGGATGGCTGCGAGCGTCTGGGCCCTCAGGGCCTGGGCGCCGAGCAGGATGTGCACGCCAGCGCTGCGGGCTTCGCGCCCGATCCGACCCACCAGGGACGCGATCTGAGCCTTTGCGGCGTTTAGCCGGTCGGTCTCGGCCCTCTCGGCCAGCACATCGGGATCACTCGTACGCACACGCGAGGTTTTCTCCGCCAGAAGCAGGGACGTGAACTCGTCGATGACGATCAGCATGTGCGGCGGGCGCAGACCCGCCGGAAGGTCGTCGATGGTCGCCGCACCGTGCTCGGCGTTGAGGTTCTTGCGGGCCAGCACCTGCTGGTAGACGGCCTGCAGGCACTGGGCGGCCTCGTCGACGGTGCCGATGAGCCCGCGCAGGAACGGCCCCAGGGCCGTGAAGTCGGCGCCGCCCTTGACCGGGTCGATCACCAGCGTCTCCCACCCGGCGAGCAGCGCGCCTGTCAGGGCGTCCGTGAGCAGCACGGTCTTGCCCGTGCCGGTGGGGCCGAGCACGAGGCAGTGCGGAGTCGTCCCGACGTCCCACGTAACTGGTGCGCCGTCGAGGCCGACACCCCAGGGCATGCGCAGCCGCCCGCCCCTGCCAGAGTCGGTGATCAGCCGCAGAGTGGCCGCTGCGTCATACAAGGCTGCGTCGGGGATGGGGTTGCGCGCCGCCGCGAGTACCCGCATCCGCGACGGGCCCTCGCCCGGCAGGATCCGCAGGAAGCCCCTCCCTGTGGAGGCGGCCAACCGGTCGCGCTTGTCCGTTACCTCCCGGACCGACAGGCCCGATGGCAGGGCGAAGTCGTGCACCTGCACGTCCGGGTTGCCCTCCAGGGCCGTCAGGTCCTCCAAAGTCGGCGTCTCACCCGCGGGCGTCACCAGACCGGCGTCAACGAACGCCTGCTCAAAGTCCAACTCCGCGAGAACCCGCATACTGTCGGGCGTCGGACTCGCCTGTGCCGGGTGAGCTCCGACGTAAAGGTCGACGAGGTCGCCGGCGGGGCGGACCCGCAACCACTCGGCCCGCAGGATCGCCGCCAGCCGGTCGGCCCGCCGCCGCACGTCCGCGACCGACAGGCCCCCATAAAGGCGCAGGGTCGCCCGCCAGATATATGGGCCGCCCCGGGTCAAGCACTGGGCATCGACTAGTTCCGGTGCGGTCTTCGCCGCGAAGACCGCCCGGAATGCCCCGTCGATCTGGCCCGCAAGAACCAGGGTCGCTCCGTCGCGACCGTCGAAGGGGCTCCGACTGGGCATCGCGGACGGGGGTAGTTCGGCCGGGCTCTCCGGGACCGGCTCGGTCGACCACACGACGGCGAAGAACTTGTCGGACCGGGCGCCGGGTGCGGCCTGGCCCTCGGTGGGCGGCATGCCCAAGAGCGCGAGGAACGGGGCGGACGGCATGGTCGTGCGCAGCCGCTGGCTCAAACCCAAGTAGGTGGCGGCCACATCCTGGCCCTGTGGGGAGGCGAACGGCAGACGCTGGACCTCCACGCCGGCGACCGTCTGGGTGTCCAGGTAGCGGACCTGTGCGACCGGCGGGGTCTGGGATGGGCGCAGCGCCTCACGGAAGTGCGCCTCCCAGTCGGCTGCAAGGGTCAGGTCGGCTACGTGCTCCCCCATGTCGGGGTCCGCCCAGTGGGCACCGGCAGCGTCGCCGAGGATGAGGCTCTGCCCGTCGACGAGGACGGGCGCCAGAGTGGTCAGGGCGGGGACAGCTACAGGGATCATGTCACCAGCCTGTGATGTCACGGTCTGGACACGCCAGACGGCAGGGGCGCCCTCGCACGTCAGCCTCTGAGACACGCACGCAATCACCTGCGGCTGGCCCGCATCAGCCAGCGCGCACGCGCACGCGATCTCCACGCCCTCGGCGTCCAGGGCGTCAAACTCGACCTGGCTGTCCGGGCTAATCATGCAAACTCGGAACGCCGCCGGATGCACCACCGTGCCCCCAGCATCAGCCGGGGCAGCGAACACTCGAACCAGATTTCCGGCTCCCACCAGTGCCCCCAGCGTCTCCGCAAGCCGGAAGTACTCCTGGGGTGAGCGCCCGGCCGGGCACATGAAAGTCTCGACCGTGTACGGGCCCACCTCGTCCACCCCGGTCAGCACCGGTGGCGGATCCTGACGCGGCAGTGCCGCCCACCTTGGCGCCCAGGTCTCCCGCGCGCGCCGACGCCGCCGCCAGGGACGCCACGATGCTCGCCTGCACAAGGCCCAGACACCCGCCGCAGCCCCGACAAGACCACACCCGGCAACCCACAAGGCCGGTGATGCCCCCAACGCCCGGAAAGTCAAGACGCCCACAATGGCACCCACTACCGCCATGGACGTGACAGTCGCCAGGCCCCAGCGACCAACCCGCCCCAGCATCACCAGGGGCGTGCCAGGGCCAGGCTCATCCAGGCTGGCCGCCTGCCTCCACCAACGCTCTAGACCCAACCCCAGCAGAAGCGCCGACGCGGCTTGCAGGCACGGTCCCCACGAGGTCACCCAGCCAACCCCTGGCCGGACCGGCAGCCCCAGCAGGCAGCACGCGACCCCAGCGGCCGCCACCAGGGCGGTTTGCACCGGCCACAGGCCGCGCGGCACCATCACCCACCGCAGCAGGCGCGCCCACCGGTGACGCTCCACAGCCCGACGCTCCGAATCATTCGCAGGCGTGCGCTTGCGGGCCGTACCACCCGTCAGCACCGGGGGACGGTGCGTCATGCCCGCGACCGTCAGGGCCACGAGCGTCACCGGCAGCCCCGGCAGCCTCCACACCGGCCACGCCACCACACCCACCGCTGCCGCCCCAAGCGCCAGCGCGAACGGCACCGGACTGGCCGAGACCTGCTCGCGTTGGCGGGTCACTGGTTGGCCTCCGCCCAACGCGAAACCGCCCGGACCACCGCGGGCGCGGCGCCGCCGCGCCCGGCGAGGCGGGCGGCCTTACGTACCGCCCGCCTGGCAGGCAGCACCGCGTCCGCGCCCGCATAGCCCATCAGTGCCGTGTGCACCCGCCCAACCCCACCAGCCGGCCACACAGCCACCACCGCCCCAACAACCGGTACACCCGCGGCCCGCAGCTGCTCGACCGACCGGGACATCGACGTCGACTCACCCGGGGTGAACCGCCAGACCGGGCCGCCGGTGCGCCAGGCCCGCCCAAAGGCCTTCGCGTACCAGCCGGGCCGCCAGCCCTTGGAGTCGATGACGACGGCCCCGCGGGACCCCACCAGCAGGTGGTCAACGTCGGCCCTGCCGCCCGCAACAGCCAGGGAGTGGAACACCACGTAGCCCCGCTCAACCACCTGGTCTAGTAGGGCGGCGGTAGCCCGCTCCGCCTCCGCACCAGCCCGCCGGGCCCCAGCGCCTTGGCCCTCAAACGCACCCAGCTGTTCGCCCGGCTGACCGACACTGAAACCCCCGCCGCGGCTCACCGGAGAACCTCGACAATCACCTGCGCCACCAGGATCAGGCCCGTGAGCACGGTGATCACCGCGATCACCACGCCCCCACGCCGCGAGGACGCCCAGTCCTCTACCTGCTTGTCCTTGTCCGGGTCATGTAGCCTCATGCCCGGTCACTGACAACCCCAGCCTCCGACGGGTTACACGCCATGTCGCACCAGCGCTGCTGGTGTGCGCAGCCGCAGCGGGTAGTCAGCCACCCGCGCCACTCCTCGGCCGGTGTTAGTGCCGATCCTGGCGCCGAAACGCCGCATCGGGGGCCCCATCGGGTCCAGGTCGTCGCGCCGCAGCCACCACGGCACACCACCCAGCAGGCCCGTCGCCGACAGCACCGACACCTCACCCCCGGCCACCGGCGCCGTCAGCAGGTCCACATCCGCCCAGCCCCCAACAGCCACCGGCGTCTGAGCCCGCATACCTCCAAACGCCGCCATGTCGACCATGCCACGCGCCGGAAACCAGGACCGCCAGTCCACCACCGCCATACGCGGCCCCGTCGGATCCGCCAGACCACCCGGATGGGTACGCACAGCCCGACCCACCGCCTGACGCACAGCCCCAAACAGCGACGCCCCCGACTCCGCCCCGTCCACCGGGGCCGCAACCACGAACACCACCATGACGCCCGCACCCGGGTTCGCAGCCAGCAGCCTCGCCCACGACTCCGCCTTAGCCGACAGGGCCGGAGTCGCCGAAGCCGTCAACTCCACCACCAGCCGCACCCCATCCTCCCGCACCAGCAGCGCATCCCCACGACGCCCCGACTCGATCCGGGCCCGACCGGCACCAGCACCAAACAGGTCATCCGCCGACGCCAAACACTCCCCCAACACCCCGGGAACACCAAGCCACGCGCCCGCACGCAGCGCCAGCTCACAGCACAGGCCGTTATGGCGCGCCGACGCCGACCCCCGCACCCAAGGCCGGTCCTCCGTCACCGCCAGCCACAGCGGCCACTCCAACTCCTCCAAATGCGCCCGCACGTCGACCTCCCGTCCAGGCGCCACGAGCGTCTCCCCGCCCCAAGACCAGCCACGCATCCCCGCCGGCAGCGCCGAACCCACATCCACCAGGCCCGCCCTAAACAGTGCCCGCACATCCCTGATAACCGTCCCCACCGGACAGCCCGTGATAGTCGATATCTGGGCGCACGTAAGCGACCCCCACATGCGGGCACACGCCAGCACACCGCACCGCCTCACCCCCGCCGGGCCACGCAAAGGCCACGCCCCCGACCCCGGGGTCATATACCGCGGATACGCCACCAGACCAGCCTCAACGGCCGCCCTCACCGCCGGGGCCGACAACCACGACGCCGACGCCGCAGCCCGCCAAGCCCCAGACCAGAACAAGTCCGCGCGCCCCGCCGGAGACGCCACACCCCCGGGCACAGGCACATCCCCAAACCCCACAACACCAGTCGTCATTGACGTGCCACCGCCACGAACCCCTCCGGGTCCCCCTCAGAGTCCACCGAGCGAGCCGTAAACGGCGGAGCCAACACCCCACGCACACGCGTCGCCACCACAGCCGTCCACTGAGGCAGCGTCGCGATTTCCGACGCCTCCCACGCCGACCCGTCCCGCCGCATCTGCCTAGCCACGGTCTCCGCCGCATCCGGATCGTCCTGATGGAACGACACGGACGTCGACAACGACAGAAACGACGCCAGCACGTCCGGCTCCAACTGCACCGGGTACTGCGTCGCCGCCACCAGCCCCACCCCGTAGGCCCGGCCGTCATCACGCCACCACTTCGCCGGACCCGCAGCCGATCCCGCGAAATGCTTGAACTCGTCCACGAGGACCCACACAGACCGCCCGGCATGACGCCACCCGAAGCACGTACGCTCCACGGCGGCCTGGAGCGTGAACCCCATCATCGCCGTCAGCCACTGTGTCATCGTCGACGTCGCCTGGTGCCGTCCCCGACTCGGTCCTGTCCCGACAACCACAACCCCGTGATGATCCAGTACCTGCCCCCACGTGTAGGCCACACGCCCAACCGGGGCAAGGAAGTGAGCCATAGACCGCAGCTGGTCGAACTTGTTGCGCGCAGCCTCAACGAGACTCCGCCTCGCCGTCGACGTCACGCCCGGCCCCCAAATGATCCCAAGTCCCGCCCAGGCCCGCCCAGCCGGTGACTCAGCCCCGAGTATCCGCGCACGATCAGCCAGCGCCGCATAAACGGCCTGGCCAGCCTCATCCCCGAACCGGCCAGTCAGCGCCATCCCGGCCCAGAACCACGACCGCTCCTCAACGCGTACGACTCCGGTCGCCTCACACGCTTCCCAGGCCTCCTCATCCATGGACAGTCCAGCCGCGATCACCGCCGCCAAGACCTCACGGGACCGCCCCATAATCGCCCCATCACCAAACGCCGACGCCCACGCGTCCGCGATGAACTCAGCTCGTGAGAACACGTCATCACCCTCACGAGCGAACATGTCGATCGCCGGCGCCCCCGGGTCAGCGGCCTCCACCACCAGCAGATCATCTTCATGCCCCGCCGCATCCGCCATCCGCTCATACGCAGCCACGCCGTCGGGCTTCGTCTCCACAGCAACCACCGCCTGCGCCGGGTGCTGCTCCCGATCCACCAACAGCCACCCAAACAAGCCACGCAACAGCACAGACTTACCCGACCCGGGGGCGCCGAGAATCCCTACACCACCCCACAAACAATCCCGATCAACCCTGACCAGACGACCCGACCCATCCTCAAACAACGGCGGCCCCGAAACCTCCTCCAAAAGAGCCGGAGGCACCGCCCGCGAACGCGTCAACGTCGCACCCGTACTCGCCCCAGCCTGCGGCGCCACCAGAGAACACACCACCGGCGCCGACGTCGGAATCACCAGCCGCCCAAACGGCCAAGGCCCCCGAGCCAACAACGATCGCCCAGGCGACGGCACCGGTACGCGCCCACGCCCCCAAGCCCGGCCCACCCGAGCCGCCGGACCCGGCCACAACCACCGCAACACACCCAACAACACCAACAAACCCGCCAGCCAAAACGCCCAGGACCAGCCCGACCCGACCCCCAGCAGCCCGAACAACACCGCCAGCACCAGCAGCAACCCCACCTGACCCCAACCACGCGACGCAACCGCAAGAGTAGCCGTATCCCAACCCGGCAGCGGATCAATCACCCGCCTCACCAAATCCCGAGCCCGCCGCGCAGAGGCCGCCGTCACCACAACCGTCGCAAACAACGGCGTCGAAGCCTTCAACGAATGGTGCTCCGTCGACCCCGGCATCAGCTCCGCATACCCCCGCCAACGCCGACGCTGCCGCCGCGACATCGGACGCAGCACAATCAACACCTCCTCCCCCTCACCCAGCGTCTGCTCCAACAAATGCGCAGCATTCGCCGGATCCACCCCCGCCAACGACGTCCGCCCCGCAACACCATCACCCTGCACCCTCGCAACCGCACGCGCGCCCAACAAAGGCTCCGGCGCCTCACACGGAGACGCCGCAGCACCCAACGCATCAGCCAACGCCCGAGCCTCATCCCCAGACTCCGACTGACACAACACAAAGTCCGCAAGCTCACCACCCGTACGCCGGACCAGCAAGCCCACGGCCTTCCCCCCAGTCGCCGCAGCGAACGCCTCCGTCCGCGCCTGGTAGTCCGGCAGGTTCTCCGTCATCGCGCCAGTACGGAACAAGCGCCACACTCGCGCAGGCCTAAACGTGCTCATACCCCCGCACATGCGGACCAGACGAAACCCCACCGGAAGACGTAAATCCAAGCCCCCAGTAACCTGCGGAATCTCCGCTGACCAGGAAGATCGCCCACCCTCCGGGTGTGGGAGGGGTGTGCGGACGAAACGATTGGCACGGGGATTCGGTGTTATTGCGGGGAGTTCTGGTGGTTGAGCGGATGCGTCGTAGTGCTGTGTGCACGACCATGCGCGGAGATGCCGGAATGTCTCGTCGGTGAGTCTCGGCGTTGGTATGAGGGACGGCTATCTTGTTGCTGCGCGAGTGTGTTCCTGGCGTTGAGACTTGTGTGCCTACCGGGGACGAGGAGGGTTGTCACCTGGTAGGTGGTTCGTCTCGGTGGCGAGTGGGACTCAGTTCTTGGGTCACGAATGGCGAGCGGCGCAAAGGCGGGGTTAAGCGCTGATCCGATCCGTGCTCAGGCTCTTAGGGTCCGTCGACGACATTAAGGTGAGCGGGACTGCCGGTTACGGGAGCTCGCTGCGCCTCTAGCGGGTACAGGCGAGGGTTAGTTCAGTGGAGGCCGTGGCTATAACGGGGAGGGAGCCGAAGACAGGTGGCAGACGATTGGGACTGAAGGCTCGAATTGGACTGCCGGGTCGGGATACGGGCAGGCCGAGACAGCACCCGCTGGGGCAGACGCCGCGCCGGCGAGAAGGCCACCTACAGGAAGGTGACACTTCTCGCCGGCTAGCGCACGGGATATGGCGGCACGCCGCCGTCACCCGCTCACGCGGGCTCGCCCGGGCACCTGGCGCCGCAGGCGTCACAGACCATGTACGGCCAGCGGGTGGCCGTGACCTTCATCTGTGCGCCCGCGAGCGCCCATGTGCCGATCGGCTTGACGCGCAGCCTGTACTAGATGCGCAGGCTGCCGTCGGTACCGCACCTGCCACAGGTGCCGGGGCACGGCCCTTCGGTGATGATGGTCTCGACGGGCTCGCCGTCGGTGCTGCTCTGGGTCATGGCACCTCCTTCATCGAGGTGGGTTCAGTGGGGCTGCTAGGGGTCCAGAGGACGGTCACCGGGTAGCTGAGGTCCTGGCTGAATGCCCCGGAACCATCCGTCGTGCCCCACGATGCGAGCGCGTCGACGTCTTCCTCATCGCGCTGGTACACCGACTGGTGATCGTCGAGGATTACCGCTCCGTGCGGGAGCCTCTCGGCCTCTTCGGGGGTGCTGATCGCCCATACGGGGCGTGCTGGTTCCTCCGTGAGGATCACGTCCAGCTGGTGGGATACGTGCAGGGGCACGTGGTAGCCTGCCCCGTTGAAGCGGATACCGATGGATTCGGCGTCCAGGACTTTGGCTTCGGCGATAGTGCGGTTGAGGCCGGTCCACCTAACCTCATCGCCTGGCTTTACCTGGTCGGCGCGGACGGGTCGCACCCAGTAGGAGGTACGGACGTGGATGGCTTGCCGTCCGTTGGTGATGGTGATGCCTCGCCGTGTGGGCCGGTTGCGGCTGTAGGCGCTGGTGTCGTCGACGCGGCCGACGGCGGTGAGCGTTCGGCCTTCCATGGCCCACAGGACGCCGTTTTCGACGGCGTAGAAGCGCTGGTCGTCGCCGACCATGACCTCGCCGACAAGACGCCCGTCCCGAACAGGGAGGATGTCTGACAGGACCTGCCACTTGTCGAGGCGGATCACGGCGTCGTCTTCGATCATGTCCATGTACTCGTCCCAGTGGGCGGACATGTGAGCCACGTTTTCCCGGGTGTTCCCGCGGCTGACGTACCGGTTGAGGTACTCAGCCTTGGCGTCACGGTGGGGTGCGACGACGGCGATGGCGGCGCCGCGGTCGCGGAGGGCCTGGCGGACCTGGGGGTGCATCGCCATAAGGACGGTCTGGCCGTCCATGTGGGCGTCCCAGATGGCGTCGATGTAGTTGTCTGGCCAGTCGGGGCGCATGACGGTGCGCATGCTTTTCCTGGCCTCCGGGTCGACGCTAGTCATGTCGTCGGCCCACTTGAAGTCTCCCGACTCGAGGTCGGTGATGCCTTGGATGTTCTTGCCGGCCCAGGTCTTGCCTGTGCCGGGCCATGCGGCGATGATCACCACTGGCTCCTTCTTGTTGTGGCTGGCGCCCTTGTGTGCCGGTCCGGTGTTCTTTGTGGTGGTCGGACAGGCGCTTCGGACGCACCAGTGGGTGTGCTGGTGCGCCCGAAGGTGGGTTAGCAGCGGTTGCGAGCCACAGCTGCGGTGATGATGAGGGCGCCGGCGATGACGGGGCCGGGGACGCCCTTGGCGAGAGCGATGAGGGTCCCGATGGCCGCGAGCGCGGCGACGGGGTGGTTGATGATGAGGCGGATCGCCAGGGCCAGGATGGCCCCGACGATGCCACCGACGGTTCCGGCGATGATGTTCATACCCCCAGTGGTGGTCGGCACTGGGTTAGTGGCGTGGGCGGAGTCTGTGTCCGGGTGGGTTGGTGGCTGCTTCTACCTGGCGGAGGAAGGCCGCCTGGGTTTCTAGAGCCTCCTTCTCGCGGGCTCGGGCTTCGGGTAGTGCCCAGGTGATGTGGCCGAGTTTGAGGAGTTCGGTCGTGGTCAGGCGTGTGTTGGTGCCGATGTACTCCCGTAGATCCTTGCGGGCGTGCGCCAGGTCTCGGTCCAGTCCTTCGCGGTTCTTTCGGGCTCGTTCCGCGTCTGCTTGGGGAGACAATTCTCCTTCGGGTGACACGCAGTAGTAGACTGTCCGGAGTTGTCCACTGGGTGAGATTTCACGGCCGTCGAGGTCCGCGAGCGCTTCGATGTCGCAGCCGAGTGGCCCCAGGCCGACGCAGGCTTCCAGGATGTCTCTGACCTGGAAGAAAGTAGTTCCCTTGGGGATGTCGACGTAGGTCGTGGAGCGGTGGAGTCGATGGTGGCTTCAACGCCGAGCGGCACCATCTGGGTGGCGAGCAGGTAGTGATCCTGGCCTGTGCGGGAGATTGTGAGCTCCCATGGCGTCATCATCTCAGCACGCTCCTGGTCGAAGTCTTCAAAGCTACGGAACGCGATCACTGGTCCCGCGAACACGGCAGCCGTGAAGGGCAGCCCCAGCAACAGGCGCATGCCAGTACTTACCTGTGCGTCGAACATGCCGAGCGCGTACCGCGCGGCGCCTATTACTTCGGTGGCGGCGAGGCCGACGCACAATCGGAGGGCATTCCGCAGGGCTATGCGTAGGTTCTTACGCATATCCGGGTGGTGGACGCGCCTATGCCATTCGGGCGTGCCTGCGTGCATCGGCGGTTCCTGTCGGGTCAGTCCCACCAGAGCCACATCCCTTCGGGGCCGTGGTCATTGAAGCGGCGGCGGGGTGTGGCCTCGTCGGGGTCGCCTCGGTTGGTCAGGCCGTAGTGGTTGGCGATGACGGGCCAGACTCGCTGGGGGTTGATGACGGCTGTGTTGGGGGTTTCGATCCAGATGGCGTCGACGGCGACGCGTTCATCGTTGCGTTGGGGGCCGATGCCGTACCCGTGCAGCCGGAGGCGCCCCTGTGAGGCGATGCAGGCGTGTAGCAGTTCGCCGAGGATGGGGGCGGCGTTGTGTGTGTCGGTCAACGCGTCGTCTGGCATCGCGTCGAGTAGCTGGCGTGCGGTGGTGGGGCCGATGTCACGCAGGTCCACGTAGTCGGATGTGGGTGCGCCGTTGTCGTCCAGGGCGGTGGAGAGGTTGGGGCTGATGTGGTTGCGGAGGATGCGCCAGATTCCGGCTCTGACGGTCCAGCCTCGCGGTCCGTACAGGCCCATTGTTTCAGCGACGATTGTTGGGGTGCTCATGCCCTAGTAGTGGTCGGCACACGCCAGCCGACCCGGGGCGTGTGACCCGTGGGGTGGCCCGGTTGTCAGTGACCGGGCATGAGCGACGAGCTGATAGGGGTCGTTGGCCCTGAGTCCCTGTCCCGTGTCCTGGCGGAGCGCGGAGCCCGGGTAGTCACCGGGCCGGACCGTGAGGCCGCGGCGAAGGCTGTCCGCGAGCGCGGAGGCGTGTCGGCGGTCGTTGTCGCGGGACCGCCGGATGCGGTGTTCTCGGCTTGGGCGGAGGCCATGTCTGCCCGGGTGGATGTGCTGGGGCTGGCGCCGGGGTGGCCGGGGTCGGTGCGGGTGCCACCGGCGCCCGTGTCTGTCGAGGATCTGTGTGACGCGTTGGGGTTGGCGCCCCGGCCTGGTGATGGCGCCCTGTCGGTCGGGTCTGACGGGGCCGTCGACGGGGTCTCTGGGGTAGGCGACACGTCCGCGGCGGGGGCGGTCACGGAAGTGCTGCCCGGGGATGCTCAGGCCGCGCCGGCGCGTGTGCCGACGTGGGCCAGGGACGCAGCAGACGCCAATCGTGTGGAGACGCCGGTTGAGGTCGTCCCCAAGCCTTCGGCATCTCCTTCGGATGCTGGTGGGGCGCCGGCGCCGTGGGGGACCGTCCTGCTCGTCGCGTCGGGGCGCGGTGGCGTTGGGCGCACGGCCCTGTCCGCGGCCGTCGCGTCCACCGCGGCAGCGCGTGGGCTCGACACGGTGGTCGTCGATGCCAATCCGGGTCCGGGTGGGCTGGCGCACCTGCTGCGGGTCGAGGGCCGGGGGCTCCCGACCGTCGCGGACCTGGCGGCTGGTGCCAGCCCGGCGCAGGTAGTGGCTGGGCCCGAGCAGGTGCGGGCGGCTGGGGGCGTGCGGGTGCCGTGGGCGGCCGTGCTGGGCCCGGACCCGGATCAGGCCGCAGGCGCCGGAGCCTCGCCGGAAATCTACGTACAAGCGCTGGCGCATCTGGCGGGCCGGGCGGGCCTGGTCGTGGTGGACATGCCCGTCTGGTGGGGGCCGGTTGGGCCGGGCGGCCAGCTGCTCGCGCACGCGGTGGGCCGCGGCGCCGCGGTGCTCGTCCTCGGGGACGCCTCACGTGAGGGTCTTGACGGTGGGCGTCGCCTGGCCGAGTGGGCGCGTACACGTGCGCGCACAACCCACGTGCTGGGCGTGCTGAACCGAATGCCTGCCCGGGGACTGCCGGGTGTTGGCGAGGGGGCGCGGGCTCTCGACGTCGACTTCTGCGCTGCCGTGCTGCCGTATGAGGAGACGGTAGTGCTGCGGGCGGCCCGCGGTGACTTGGTGCATCCGCTGCTGGGCCTGGCCGCGGGGCGTGTGCTTGACGCGATCGGCGTTGGCGGGGCTGGGCGGTGACCCGGCATCCGTGGCTGGCCCGGTGGGCGCCGGCACTTGAGGCCATGATCCAGGCCGCCGACCTGCCCGAGGGTCTGGGGGACGGCGAGTCCGTTTGGGTGGTGCCGGCGTGGATGTGGGTGACGGCGCCGGCGGCCATGGGCCGCAAGGGCTACGACCGGGTGTCGGGTGGGCGCCTGGGCGTGCCGGTGCGTGTCCAGTGGGACGCGGGCGGAACCGTCAGCCCCCGCAGCGGTGACCGACGGGGCCGGGCGGTGGGTCCCGGCATCGACCAGCCAGTCCAGGCGGCCGGTGCGGAGACGACCGCCGGCGCGGTGCGTGTCGCCGGTGAGGAGGCTCGCTGGAGCCTCTTTAGCGAAGTCGAGGTCTGGGCCGCCGGGCAGGTGGAGCGTGCGGCGGCGGCACGTCGTCGGGAGATCGCGGAGGCTCACGGCCACGCAGATGTGGACACAGGGCCGCCGCCCCTGGATGAGGTGGCGCTCGAGGGCATCACGTCGGACCTGATGGTCGCGCCCGGTGGGGCGTGGGAGCGGATGTGCCGGCTCATGGTCCGGCCGGGCTGCTTCGAGCGGACCGATCCACTGCGGTGGCTACGCATGACCCTGGCCAGGGAGGCCGACCAGGCGGTGGGGCGGGCGCTTGGGGACGTGTGGACGGGGCCGCGGCTGCGGCGCCTGGCTGCGGCCCACCCGCATCTGTCTGTGGAGGGTGTGGCTGAGCGGTTCAACGCCGGGCATGTGCGTCAGGTGACTGCGGGTCAGGTGCGGCGGGCGCTTGAGGCGGGGCGGGCTCGGCGTGTGGCCCTGAACCACGACCTGGCGGAGGGGATTGATGCCCTGGCGGTGTCGCCGTCGGCGGAGGACGTGGCTCTCGGACTCGGCGGTGGCCGGGCATGGGAGTGAGTGAGGAGCGGGCGGCCCTGCTGGCGGCGGTGGATGCGGGTGTCCTGGATGTGCCCGACGTGATCGCGGCCGGGCACTCGCGGGCGGCTGCGGGCATCAAGGTCCGGCGGCTGTTGGCGTGCGCGGGCATGTCGCCGTCGCGGGTGCGGCGGCTGCTGGGGCGGGCTAGGGGTCTGCATGGGGGGACGGCTGACCCGACCGTGGGGTGGCTGGTGGACCCGCGTGCCGGGGGCCGTCGTGTGGCGGCTTTCGCGGCGGCTTGGGAGCCGAGGCCGGGCACATGGGAGGGGTTCCCCTTCACGCCGGCCCCGGCCGACTGGCGGCGGGCCGACCCGTGACCGCGAGCGCGAAGGGCCCGGACGGGAAGGTCCTGGCGCTTCGGCGTGCGTTGGACGCTGGTGCGGGGCCCGTTGAGGCGCTGGTGGCATCGTGGGCGGCCGATGTCAGGGAGATTGCCCGGCGGGAGCGGCGGCGTTTGGGTCTGCCTGACCGGGTGCACGTGCAGCAGGAGTTGGAGGGGTTGGCCTGGGAGGTTGTGGCCGAAATGGTCGCCCTGGAGCGTGACGGGCAGGCCCCCGAGGCCTACAGGTTCGACGCCTGGGTGGTGATGCGTTTGCGGAACCGGGGTCGTGCGTGGGTGGACAGTGAGGCCGGGGTGGCGCCGGCGTCGGGCATGTCGGCCGTGCTGCGGCGTGGGCGTCGGATCCTCCAGGCCATGCGTGAGGAGCAGTCGGACGCCCGGGCGGCGATCGCCCGGCTGAATGCCGCGGCGCGGGCGTCGGGCTCGCACGCCGGCAAGTACAGTTTGGAGGATTTGCGGGCGCTGCGGCGGGCGGTCGAGTTGGATGCGTTCACGGAGGGTCAGCGTGAGGCTCTCACGGCCGAGGAGGCGGCTGAGGTGCTGGTGGAGCCGGAGGTGGGTTGGCTGCTGGCCCCGTTTGAGGGCCGGGCGTTCGTCGAGGAGGTGGTGCGCAGGGTCGAGGCTGTTGATGAGGGTGCGGCCGGGATTGTGCGGGTCTGGTTGGAGACGACTCGTACGGATGAGGAGCCGCCACTCGCCGCGGTTGCGCGCGCTGTGGGTGTCGCGCCGTCGCGTGTGCGGCGGGCCGTGGAGCTGGGGCGCCGGGTTGGGGCGGCCCTGGCGGTTGAGCTTGGACTCAACCCCTAGACGTGCCGGTGGGGTTTCCGACCACAACTAGGAACGGACATGCCCGCACCGGACGGAGGAACCCGATATGACCCAAACCGCTATCGCCACATCGACTGCCGTCGAGGACGAGACCCCGCAGGAGACCTCGGCGGGGCGCGCCCCGGGAATCTACTTGGGTGTCAGCGAGCGTGACTACCACTCGGACGCGTCGACGCTGTCGTCGACGGGGGCCAAGAGGCTCCTGGACTGCCCCGCGCGTTTCCGGTGGGAGCAGGACCACCCGAAGCCGTATACGCCGGCCTTCGAGCTTGGGCACGCGGTCCACGCCACGGTGCTCGGCGTCGGAGCCGAGTTGGTGGTCGTGGACGCGGATTCGTGGCGGACCCGGGCGGCCCGTGAGGCCCGGGACGAGGCCCTGGCGGAGGGGCTGACACCGCTTCTGCGGTCCGAGCACGAGCAGGTGCTGGCGATGCGCCGGGCTCTGGCCGAGCACCCGGTGGCGGGGCCCTTGTTTGAGCGTACCGACCGGGTGTGTGAGTCCTCCGTCTACTGGGAGGACGGCCCGACCGGTGTGCCGTGCCGGGCCCGACCCGACTGGCTCAGCGAAGACCACGGCCTGATCGTGGATTTAAAGACCACTTCGCGGTCGGCTGCGCCCGGGGAGTTTGGGCGTCTGGCCGCCCAGTTCGGCTACCACCTGCAAGCAGAGTGGTACGTCGAGGCGGTCCAGGCCGTCACCGGCGTGGAGCCGGCTTTCGTGCACGTCGTCCAGGAGACGACTCCCCCGTACCTGGTCAGTGTTGTGCAGCTGGATGCGGAGGCCCTGCGGGTCGGTGCGGAGCAGGCCGAGATGGCCCGCCGCACTTGGGCGGAGTGCCAGGCGACGGGCCGTTGGCCGGGCTACGCCCCGAGGATCCACTCGGCCTACTTGCCGGGCTGGTACGTCAACAACCACGAGACGGTCATGGAGTCCATGGCCGAAGAGGAGAACGGAGCGATCTAATGACCAACAACGGTAAGAGCAGGCAGGCGACCCCGGTCCCGACCGGGGCACTCACCGGAGCTGGCAACTCCGAGGCGACCCTGGTCGAGCAGACGCGGGCGGTCGCGGAGGTCCAGGCGGCCATTACAGTCGCACGCGCGTGCCCGCGCGACCTTGAGCGCGCACGCGACGAGATGCGGCGCGCCTGCACGACGCGGGCGCTGGCGGACCGTGCGTTCTACTCGGTGCCCAACCGGGGCCAGGGGGCGAGCGTCCACTTGGCACGCGAGTTGGCACGTGTCTGGGGGAACATCGACTACGGGGTCCGTGAGACCCGCCGGGACGATGTTGAGGGTGTCTCTGAGGTGCAGGCGTACGCGTGGGATCAGGAGACGAACGCCCGGACGATCCGGTCGTTCATCGTCCCCCACGCGCGCTCTACGCGCCGGGGCCGTCAGCGGCTCACCGACTTGGGTGACATCTACTCCAACAACCAGAACCAGGGTGCGCGAGCTGTACGCGAGTGCATTCTGGCGGTTCTGCCGACATGGTTCGTGCAGGAGGCGCAGGACCTGTGCCACCAGACTCTGCGTGGCGAGGTCACCAGTGAGGGGCTGCCGCAGGCGGTGGAGAAGGCCGTTCAGGCCTTCAAGCCGCTCGGCGTCACGCGCGCCATGTTGGAGGAGCGTGTGGGGCGTCCCGTGGCGGTGTGGACGCCGGATGACGTGGCGCGGCTGCGCACAGACCACACGTCCCTCACTCGTGACGGTATGCCTGTGGCGGAGCTGTTCGACACGCAGACGGTGGATGAGCGGATGCTCACCGCCCCCGCCGGGGCAGGTGAGGCAAGCGGCGGGGAGGTGGGGTTCCCGCCTGAGGAGCCCGACATGTAGCCCCTGCCCGCTGCCCCGGTCGTTTTGTGGCCCGCACCCCGATGTCGTGCTTCCGGGTGCGGGCCACACCCATGCGTGCGCGCAGGTCTTCGTTGCATTCATCGTGTCCGACCACCACTAGTGCGGGGCCGCCAAACGGGCGGGCCTACGCCCAGGAAACACCCTCTACTGCGACGGCAGGGGTGAAGGAGGACATTATGAAGGTCTTAGCTGTCACCAGTCAGGGCAAGCTCGACGCCGCTATGCGCCAAGAACGTGTCTTGCTCCGGCTTCGCAAGGCCAATTCCCCGTATCGAGTCACCGAACACTGTGGAGACGAAGTGGTCTTTTGCGGCATGAGCGTCGGGACTGTTTACGGCATGAGCCGAGTCCGTGCAGAAGGCTTTGCGGTCGTCCGTGCTGAGGACTCTGCGGTCGTCCGTGCTTGCGACAACGTTACGGTTGAGGCCAACAACACGTCCATGGTTGAGGCCCGCGGGAATGCCACGGTGTGGGCCTTCGATAACACGATCGTCCACGCCTACGGCCAGTCCACTGTCGAGGCCTACGACGCGGCCGTTGTGCACGTGCATGACGCTGCCGTCGTGCGCGCGCACGGGGAGTATGTGACTGTCATCAGCCATAGTTCGGGCCACGCTGGCGGACGTGTGATCGACCTGTCTGGTCTGGATCTGTCCGATGCCCGCCAGTGGGCGACCTATCACGGCGTTCACTTGAATGACAGCGGGATGCTGACTTTGTATAAGGCAGTCCCCGCTGACAGGACCACCGGGCGCGAGTACGGCCATGAAGTCGCCTGGCCGACTGAGGGCAGGGTTGAGTGCGAGGACTGGGATCCTATCCCGAACTGTGGCGGCGGCCTGCACCTTTCCCCGATTCCGCGCCAGGCAGCACGGTACATGGATGACGACAAAATCCGCGCTGGTGCTCACTTCTTTGAGTGCCGAGTACCTGTAGACAGCGTCATCCCCCTCTCGCTCGATGCTCCTCCCACTACTCCCAAAGCAAAGGCACCGTGGGTGCAAGTGGTCCGCGAAGTCACTATCGACGGCGCGAACGTGGACGGGAGTGAGCGCCGATGAGTCGCGTCCGGTACGAGCCGCCCTACCGGCCGTGGCTGATTGTCATTCACCGAGCCGCCACAGGCCGGGGCCAGTTGGTCCGTGACGTGCTGGCCGTCCTGGACGGGGACCGGTACGTCACCTGCCCGTCCGGGCAACGACTCCATCCGGCGGACATTGAGGCCTAGGAGCCCGTCGCGCTTGTGCCCGAGGACGTGCTGGCGGGCGCGGACGCAGCACTCGTGTCCGGCCAGTTGGCCTACTGGTCGGGCACAGTCACGGGCTCCGCGAAGGAACTCAAGTACCGACTCACCGGCCGCCTTCCCCGCACAGAACAGGAGTGGGAAGAGTCCCAGCGGGAGCAGGAGGAGGACCAGTGAACCCGAAGAGTGTGACGCCGCGGGATTGGTCGTGTCCGGTCCCCTGCGCTGCGGGGTGTGGGCGCATGCTCCGCCCCCGTCAGGCCCCCGCCGCCGGTGTGTGGGCCGGGACCGTGGCCCACCGAGCCAAAGGCCTCTGTCAGGCCTGCTACACGCGTCTGCTCGCCGAGGAGGCGGTGGAGGAGCCGCCGGCTTGGCGGCTGACCTTCTGCTACCGGCTCAGCCCGGATCTGTCGGTGGTGCAGCAGGAGGCGGAGGCTATCGCGGCGCTGGTGGAGCATCTGCACGCGATTGGGGCGGTGCTGGTGCGGCGCCCCGAGCAGCAGCCTCACACCCACAAGCCGGGCAGTGCCCTGGTCTTCAACTGCCTCGTACGCGACTGCACGGACGTTGAGCGGCGGGCCATCCGGGCCCTGCGTGACGACGTTGACGGGGCTGCGGCGGCTGTGGGGGTGGCGGCATGAGCACGCTCCTCCGCACCCGCCGACCCGTTTCGCGTGGTGTTAGTGCTCGGTGCACGGTCTGCGGCACCATCATTCCCCGCGGTCAGCGGTACCAGCGCGACACCCTCGTTGAGGGCCGCGACCTTTGGGACTGGTGCACCTGCGAGGCCTGCGAGCCCCTGTTGGGCATTTACATGGCCGACGCCGACGGGGAGGCCGAAGAGTTCACCGTCGACGATCTTGACGGCTGGGCCATGGACCTGATGGCGGACGGGGGCACCGAATGGCCTGTGCCGTTCCTGATCACGTGCTGGCGCGAGCGCAGGGGCGAGCCGTCTCTGGCCGAGGCAGAGGCCCGTGCGAAGGCGATCACCGAGCACTACCAGCGGCGCGACGCCGCCCGAAGGGGGCGGGCGTCATGAGCACCCGTACAAGGCTCACGGTCGGACTGGCCCTGCTGGGTTTGGGACTGGTCGTGGCCGTTATCCAGGCCCTGCTCGCCGTGCACGGCGATGCGCCGTGCTTCTCCGGCTTGTCGCTGCTGGCTCTCCTGGCTGGCGGCGTCGGTGCCGGGGTGGCGCTCACGAGCCACGACAACACCCCGCCTACAGGCCTCGAAGGCTCACAACAAGCGGGGGTGGGCGAATGAGCACCAATGACTCGGATCTGCGGCCGTATCTGCCGATCCCCGCCCCCGGTCTGCCACTCGTGCACTTGGCCCGAATCAGCCCGGCTGGGGAGTCCGACCACCACGACCCACTGACCCGGGCCGTCGTCCTGTGCGACCACACCCGCACCTACCAGTTACACGGACACGCCAAGGGCGGCACCGCCGCCGAGATGGAGGCGCTACTCGCCCGCCCGGATACATGCCGGGCCTGCCTCCTCGCCTACCAGCAAACCCCCGTGCCCGCCGACAACGGCGGCCTACTCGATCTCCTGGAGGACCAGTCATGACAGTAATCGTCCCCGCCCGTCAATTTGCCCGCATGGTGCACCGCACCGTCGCCGTCGTCCCCGACGACCCGCTGGAGGCGCCGATCCTCCGCTGCGTGCACGCCTGGTCCGACGGCACGCACCTCCTGATGGAGGCCAGCGACCGTAGGCGGCTCCTGCGCACCCGCACGGCACTCGCCAACGCAGACGGGGACGGCCTGGACGCCATCATCCCCGCCCGGGTACTCACCGCCGCCTGCCACCTGATCCCCGAACCCCAGCCGGTGGCGGAGTCCGACTGGGAGGACGACGAGGCGTGGATCAGCACGGTGGACCCCGCCAAGAGCTGGATGGTCAGCCTCGACGTCGACGGCGGGCAGGTCCACATCGCAGTCCGCAACGACACCACGACGAGCGTCACCAGCACGGTGCGTCCCCGCGGCGAGTGGCCGGACCTCGACAGACTGTGGGCGCGTATCCGCCCCGAGGTCGGGGACGGCCCCACCGCATGGACCGGCACCATGGCTGCCGACCTACTCGCCCTCGCCGGAGACGACGTCACTACCGCGCCCGCGATCGTCTGGCCGTCCGGCAGCACCCACCGGCCCACGGTGATGACACTCGGCCCAGACACCATCGCGCTGCTCATGCCCGCAGTACTCGACCAGGAGTGCGACCCGCGCGACACCTGGCCGGGTCTCCTCCGCGACGACCGAGAGAAGGCAGATTCGTGAGCGGGCTCCTGACTGTCGGTGAGGTCTGTGCAGGATATGGGGGTCTGAGCCTCGGCCTCAGCATGCTCACCCGCACGCAGGTGGCCTGGGTGTCCGAGATCGATGCTGCGGCCAACCGGGTGCTCGCTGAGCGTTACCCCGGAGCCTCGAACCTCGGGGACCTGACGGCGGTGGACTGGAAGGCCGTGCCGACTGTGGACATTCTGGCAGGGGGCACACCTTGCCAGGATCTTTCCACGGCGGGGCGCAGAGCGGGTTTACGTGCGGGGACGCGTTCCGGCCTATGGGCGTCCATGGCCCGGGCAATCAAGGCGCTCAAGTCTCCGTTAGTCGTGTGGGAGAACGTCAGGGGTGCATTGTCCAGTGGAGCCGACAGCAGAGCCGATAGCGCAATGGAATCCCGACCGGGATGTTTGGGAGGCCTGGATGCCGATGGAGCCGCTCTTCGGGCCGCCGGACGTGTTCTCGGCGACTTGGCCGACCTCGGGTATGACGCGCAATGGGCAACTGTTACCGCCGCCTCAGTTGGAGCCCCGCACAGGCGCGAGCGTCTGCTTGTCCTCGCCCACCGGCGAGGCGACGGCGCTGCTGCCAACGCCCTCCGCGTCCTTCACGTCGGGGCATCTGGAAGGGTTGAACGGCCGGAATCTCACGACCGCGATACTCGACCTCACCCAGTAACACCGCTCCTGCCTACCCCAGCGGTGAACGACATGGGGGCCGGCTACACGCCGGAGGCGTGGGACGAGTGGACCGAGAGGATGCGGGCCACGCATTGGAACGGTAACGGTCACGGCCGGTCGCTGAGTGTGGAGGCGCGCCGGCTCTTCCCGACGCCAAGTGTGCAGCCCGACCAGCGCCAGTCTGCGGGGTACGGGCCATCGTTGGGAGACGCCGTCCGCGGCGGCTTCGGCCGCTACTCCGTGGCAATCCGCCACTGGGAGGAGGTCACTGGTCGTGAGGCTCCGGCGCCGACCGAGCCGAACAATGTCGGGAAGCCAACGCTCTCCCCCGTCTTTGTCGAGTGGATGATGGGCCTGCCCGGTGGGCATGTGACCGGCGTGGGGGGGCTGACTCGGAGCGGCATGCTGCGGATCCTGGGCAATGGCGTGGTGCCCGCCCAGGCAGCCGAGGCTATCGGGACGCTCGCAGGATGGGGGCTCGCGTCCATGCGCGACGAGTCCGCCGGGGACGCCCCATCGCCAGCGGTTGGCGGTGGTGTGGCGTGAGCGTCTACTACGAGGACCCGCAGGCGACCGTCTATGAGGGTGACTGCCTGGACGTGCTGCGGACTCTTCCGGATGAGTCGGTTGATTCCGTCGTGACTGACCCGCCGTATGGGCTGCGGTTAATGAACCAGCCCTGGGATGGGGCGGCTATAGAGGCCCGGGCTGCCCGGGGTAGAGAGACCTCGCCCATGCCAGTGGGCCTGGGCGGCCCCCACGGGGGATACCGGTCGGCGGCGACCGAGGCCGGCCGTTACGACCAGTCCCCGACGGCACTGCGCGACTTCCAGGACTGGTGCGAACAGTGGGCGGGCGAGTGCCTGCGCATCCTGCGCCCTGGCGGGCACCTGCTGGCGTTCGGGGGCTCCCGCACCTGGCACCGGTTGACGGCCGGGATCGAGGACGCGGGGTTCGAGATCCGTGACTCCATCGCCTGGATCTACGGGCAGGGCATGCCCAAGTCCCTGGACGTCGCCCGGGCCATCACGGGGCACCTCGCCGGAGTGGGTTCCAACACGGGGGCGCTGCGTCGCCTGGCCATGGGCGACGACTACACCCCATCCGGAGTCAGGGGCAGCCGGGACAGTATGACCCGCCGCAATACCGGCATGGAGGGCCGCACGATCGCCCTGGCCGAGCAGGCACAACAGTGGGAGGGCTGGGGCACGGGCCTGAAGCCCGCCTTCGAGCCCTGCGTAGTAGCCAGGCGTACGCCGGAGGGGTCTGTTGCCGCGAATGTCCTGGCTCACGGCGTCGGGGGTCTGCACGTGGACGCCTGCCGGGTACCCATGAGCCAGGAGGATGCGGCTGCGATCGACGCCAAGCACGCCGGCATGGATCCCGGCACCTACCAGCGCCCCCCGGGCACGTCCCTGGGGCTGTCGGTGCGCCCCCTGCCGCTGGCGCCGGCCCGTGCGCATGAGGGCGGGCGGTGGCCCACCAACGTCGTCCTCGACGACGCCGCAGCGGCCTCCTTGGACGCCCAGTCCGGCACTACTGTTTCACGGTCCGGCCGGCCCCGGCGGGGCGTGAGCGGTGACGGGTGGGGTATGACCGCCACGGGTGCCGAGTACGACGACGCTGGCGGGGCCAGCCGGTTCTTCCCGGTCTTCCGGTGGGAGGCCAAGGCCTCGGCGGCTGAGCGCCCCGCGGTCGGGGGTGTGGCTCATCCGACGGTCAAGCCCCTGGCCCTGATGCGCTGGCTCGTGCGCCTGGTCACCCCCTACGGCGGGACGGTCTTGGAGCCGTTCGCCGGGTCGGGCACGACCGTCGAGGCCGCTCTGGCGGAGGGCATGCTCTGCATCGCCGTCGAGCGCGAGGCCAGTTATCTGCCGCTGATCCGCGAGCGCATCCAGAGGGTGCAGGACGTGCCCATGGACCTGTGGGGAGGCACCACAACATCATGACCAGCCTGACATTACCGGTGCCGAAGAGTCTGTGGATGAGCGCCAACAGGCAGATCGCCAACCCCGGGCACCGCCAGCGCGTCATCAACGACCTGCACGGGCTGGCGGCTCTGGGGGCCCGCCAGGCCAGGGTCAGGCGCCTGCCGGAGCCCTGCACGATCGTCTGGGAGATCCGCTACCCGAAGGGCACGGGCCCGAAGGCCGACCCGCCCAACGCATCCCCGACCACCAAGGCCTTGCTTGACGGCCTGGTCAATGCGGGTCTCCTGACGGATGACAACGCCAGTGTGGTGGTTGTGCAGGCCTTTTGCCGTGGCCCCAACACTCGGCGGCAGGGCGTGCACGAGGTCGTCCTGACGGCCACGGCCCTGCAGATGGAGGAGCCGTGAGCCCCCGGCGCATTCAACGGCGCCGCAGCCGGGGCTGGCGCATGCCCCCAGGGGCGGTCTATGTGGGGCGCCCATCGGCCTGGGGTAACCCCTACCGAGTCAGCCAGGCCGACAAGTCCATGTGGGTGGTTAAGCACCAGGGGCGCGTCGTCAAGAGGTTCGCGACCGGGCGTGAGGCCCGCGCCTACGCGGTCCACCGCCTGGCCAAGGACATCCAAACGGGGAGGGCGCCGTGGACGGCGGAGGCGGTCCGCGAGCGCCTGGTGGGCCTCGATCTGGCCTGCTGGTGCCCGCTGGATTCTCCGTGCCACGCCGACCTGCTACTCGGCCTGGCTAACCCCGGCGGCATCACATGAGCGGCACCGGCAGGAGCACGCCTGTGAGAGTCGGGCGCATCCTCCCCCAGCGCCGTGGGGAGCCCATGGAGGCGTGGCTGCGGCGCCTGAGGCAAGCCGCGGCCCGGGAGGTCGAGCAGCGAGCGCGCCTGTCCGGCCGGGTCACGACCACCACTACTAGGGCAGAGGTGCCAGCGAGAAGGAGGGGCACCAAATGAGAATTAGGACCATCAAGCCCGACTTCTGGCGCAGCCTGGACGTTGCTGCGCTACCCATTGAGGACCGGCTGTTGTTTATTGGGCTCTGGTCGTACGTCGACGACAACGGCGTCGGCCGGGACGAGCCGCGCTTGATTCAGAGTGATTTGTTCCCCCTCGACCCATTCACTGAGGCCTCAGTGAGGGTTCACGGAGGCCTCAAACGCCTTTCCGAGCAGGGCCTAATCACCCGTTATGAGGGCCCTGACGGGCGCCGCTACCTCCAAATCGACTCCTGGGGCAAGCACCAGAAGATCAACCGCCCCTCAAAGCCACGTTTCCCGCAGTATGACGCCGAAACATGCACGCTCACTGAGCCCTCACTGAATCCTCACGACACCCTCACTGAGGGCTCACTCCCGGAACAGGGAACAGGGAACAGGGATAAGGGAATAAGTAATACCCCCCAACCCCCACAGGGGGCTGGCTCCGCTGACGCGGAGCCGGAGACTCTCCAGGACAACACGATCAACGACGTCGCCGACCAGCAGTCCACCACAGGCCTAGAGCAGACGACACTGCTGGAAGTCAGTACCTCAAGGCCAGAACCCAAGACAGCGGAAAACAAGACGCCGAGGAAGCGGGAGGCCTACCCGGAGGAGTTCGAGGCCTTCTGGCAGGCATACCCGAGGCACGCGGACAAGAAGTCCGCCTACCGGGCCTGGAAGCAGGCCGTCAAGGAAGTCCCCAACGATGTCCTGGTCGCCGCGGCCGAGCGTTACGGGCGCGACCCCACGCGCACGCCCGAGTACACGAAGTACGCGGCCACGTGGCTGCGCGCGGGTTCCTGGGACAATGAGCCCGCCAAACCCGCCGGACCCGTGGAGGCGCCGGTGGTTTCCATGTGGGACTACGCAGGTAGGGGCACGGCGTGACAACGCAGGAAATCCTCGAACGGGCGGTCCTCGGGCTCGCGCTCGCGGGCGACCCTCAGGTCCTGCTCGACCTCGACCAGGTGCGGCCTGAGCACTTCCAGGACCTGCGTCACGGAGCCCTGTGGCAGGCCATCCGGGGCATGTCCGCCAGGGGCAGCACTGTCGACACGCTCACCGTCGCCGGGGCGCTGCCGTCGATCCCCGCTGAGTTGCGGCAGGGTATCAACGACGCCTACCTGCTGGACTGCCTGCACGAGGCCCCCGCGGCGCCACGGGTGCTCGCCTCGGGTTACGCCGAGCGTCTCATTCAGGCCGCCGGGCATCGTGCCCTCGAGGCCGCCCTGGTGCGCTCCCAGCAGCTCCTGGAGGGCACACCCGACCCCGTGGAGGCTGACGCACTGATCCGGGCCTGCCTGGACGATGCGGCTCCCACGGCCGGGCAGGGTGTGGGGGCCATGCTTGCGGACACGCTGGACTCCACGATCGCGGCCATGGAGGCCCCGTCCCGGCTGGCGCCGACCCCGTGGACGGGCCTGAACGACATCATCGGCGGCTGGCGCCCAGGCGCCCTGTATGTGATTGGGGGCAGACCTGGCACTGGAAAATCCATTATGGGTCTTCAGGCGGCTTACGGGCTGGCGCATCAGGGTGCTGTGGCGGTGTCGAGTCTGGAGATGCCTCAGCGTGAGGTGCATGCGCGGCTGATTGCGCATGCGGCTGCGGTGCCGCTCGGGCACCTGAACGGGCAGGCCAGGTTGACGCCGGCGGAGTCCGAGCGTGTCGGGCAGGCCGTCACGCACCTGCGGGCGCTGCCGGTGAGCCTGGATGACCGGACGGGCGCGACCGTCTGGGACGTCGCCACCCACGCCCGCTTGTTGGCCAGGCGGCAGCCGCTGGCGGGCGTTGTGGTGGACTACATGCAGCTCATGTCCACGAGTCGGGGGGATCGGCGATCCCGCTACGAGGTGGTTTCGGAGCAGTCCCGACAGTTGAAGATCCTGGCGGGCCAGTTGGACTGCCCGGTGATCGCGCTCAGCCAACTCAACCGGGCGCCGGCTGCTCGTGGTGATGGGCGTCCGACGCTGGCGGATCTGCGTGAGTCGGGGTCGATCGAGCAGGACGCGGACGTGGTGCTGCTGCTGCACGTGCCGGTGGAGGCGGGGGTGCCGGATCAGTCGCGTCTGGATGTGCTGGTGGCGAAGAACCGGCATGGGCCGACGGGCGTGGTCCGACTGGAGCGTGACGGCGCGACGGCGACCCTCTCGGACTTCACCTGGGTGCCGGCGGGAGCCCGCCCCGACCTAGGCGGATGAGCGAGTGGTCTCGAAAACCCGCCCCCAGGCGTCGCAGGAGCCCCGCGGACGGGACAACAGCCGCCTGATAGGCCCGAGTACACGGGTGGCGTTTTGAGGCTGTCAGATCGGCTTACACGCAATCACATGCGTGGTCGGTTACGCCGTGGCCCGAGTCGGCATCAGGTCGTCGCGGATGTTCTCCCGGACTCGCCGGGCGCTCCCCGGGGCCGCCCGGCCCTCGGCCTCGCGCCGTACGGCCCGCACGAGTCGGTCCGCCGCCTCGTTGAGCTGGTGGCCCGCGTGGCCGGGCACCCACTGGACCGTCACGGCCCCGCCGTGGCCGTGGAGCGCTCGCCGCAGCACCGGTTGCATCCGCCAGGGCACCTGTCCCCCGTCCAGGGCGGCCTGGACGATCCTGAGTGCCGGGCGGGAATCCGTGAGGATCACCAGATCGTGGAATGGCAGGGCCTCCATGACCCGGCAGATCGCGACGGTCTCAGCCTCCACGATCCTCTCCCGCTGGCACCGGGCCGCGTGGCCGAGGCCCGTGTCGGTCACCCACCCGGCGGCGGCCACACCCGTTTTCGGGTTGTAGGCCCCGTCGGTGGCGACCGTGATCGGCCGGGACGGCAGAACCACCGTCCCAGCGCGCCTTAGAAGGCCCACGGGGTCCTGGGCGTCAACGTGGAGCGTGAACGGGCGGCCGGGCTCGACCCTCAGCCTCTCCAGGCCGCTGAGGCAGCGTCGGACCCGGCCCAGCGGCAGGCCCGCACCCCCGACGAACAACCGCACCACCGGCCACCTGCCGGCGAGCTCCCGACCCAGACGCAGCAGGGCCTCACCGCGCTCCTCTAGCGTGAAGGCCTCCAAATTGACTACAACATGCTGGGTCTCCCCCGACGGGGGTCTGACGGCGGCGACGAGGCTCGCCACCGGCCCACCGGGTGTGCGGATGGCCTCCACGACAGCCACAGTCGGCGTATCCGGAACTGTGGGCGGACGCCGAAAAGGCATGGCCGTCAAAGGTGTCACGTTGGCGTTCATGCCTTAGTGGTGGTCGGCCCCACGCGCCCACAGCTGATGCCGACCACTACCAGGGCATGAACCAACGTGTTGCATCCCTGGCGATCGCGGCCACCCTGGCCGTCCTACCCACACCCGCCGCACAAGCCACCACGACGGCACCGCAGCCAGCCCAGGCGGTGGCCACAAGCGCCGTCGCGCCTGCCCTGGCGCTGGCTCCCGCGGAGACCACATCGGGCTCAGGCACCGACGACGCCCCGTGGTGGATCCGCGCCTACCGGAAGGTCGCCGACTTAACCGTCTCCCCCTCCGAGAACAACCGGGTCATCCAGTGGATGTACGCCCACCCGGAGATCTCGGCGGGCGTCGCTCTCGGCCTCGTGCTGATTGCCACCGGTGTGCGCGGGCGTCGCCGCTGACCCACACCGTCTCGCACGCCAATCCGACCACTACTAGAGCAACGGCAACCAATGAGGAAGAGGACACCATGCCGACCAACACGCCGCAGCATTGGCCCAGCGCTCCGATCATCCGCATTCGCCGCGGGCACATGCTGCCGTGCGGAGACCTGAGCGGCAGGATCGCCTACCGCGAGACCCCCGAGCCCGGCTACTACGTGCCCGACCTCGACGTCGGACTCTGGCAGTCCAACACCGACCTCCGGCTGGAGGAATGGGAGGACATGGTGGCCGTCCCGAAGCGCATCGTCGACGAGCTCGGGCGGCGCGTTGCCGCCCACGACGACGGCTACACGCGCCACGAGCCCGTGGACGGGCTCTATGGGCTGAAGGACCAGATCGTCAACACGGCCCGCGGCGTGGTCCGCCAGGCCGACGCGGGCGGGGAGGCCACGGAATGAGCCTCAAAATCCGCCCGACAATCCGGCTCACCTGCGACCGGCCCGGCTGCCAGTCAACCGTCCAGGCCCACCCGGACCTGCCTGACACCGACGGTCTCGCCGCCGACCTGGAAGACGTCGCGCAGACCCTCGGATGGGTCCACGAAGCCGGGGCCGACTACTGCCCCGACCACTAAGGACTACACAATGAGCATTATTATCATCATCCCCGTGGTCGCGATCATTATCGTCGCGATCATTATCGGGGTCGTAGGCTTTATCCGAATCCGCCGACTTGACCGCGCTGCGCCTCCGCCCGGCCACCAGCACCACGTCCCGTACCTCTACGTCGAAAACCTGGGTGAGGCACTAGCCACAAGGAACTTCATGCTCTGCGCGATCACCCTCCTCTTGGCGATGGCAATCGCCATCATGCTCATGCAACCACTCATTGCATACGTCACCCCCATCTCGCCAGCATCACCGACCGCCACTACCACGATTGCCACGCAGGAGGCCAATACGAATTGACCGCTATCACCGAACACTCCCCAGGAGCACAAACGGAAGGAACCTCCACATGAAGATGATCGTCGTAAACGTCGGGAAGAATGGCGAGCCTACCGTCCCCGACTCAACCGTTGACGCCATAGCTGAACACCTGCGGGACATGCTCCCGCCCGGAGTGGATCCCCGAGCCCTCATCCAGGACCAGGCGCGTCAGGAAACGGCGCAAGGCACCGCAAACCCCAACGACTGAAAGGACACACGATCATGGCTGGCGATACCGTCATCACGATTATCGGGAATCTGACTGCGGACCCCGAGATGCGCTTCACGCCCTCGGGTGCGGCGGTCGCCTCCTTCACCATCGCCTCCACCCCGCGCAGCTTCGACCGGCAGGCCCAGGAGTGGCGCGACGGGGAGACCCTGTTCATG
>NZ_PIZC01000036.1:0-1845 GCF_019325145.1 Actinomyces sp. 594 | reverse complement strand
CCCGCGTCCCGGGAGGGCCTCAGGTTGCCTCCCAGGACCTGGTCGGGGTTGTGCAGGATCGCTACCTGCCGCATAGCCTCACGCGCCCAGCGTTCCGCATCATTAGGAGACATCCGAGCGAACCGCTGACCGTAATCAACGAGTCGCTTGTAGAGGTCTCTTCGTGCTTGTCGTGTGGCTTCGTTGCCTTGTCTGCCTTGTTGTTTGAACAGGTCGCGGGCGGCCAGGTAGTCCTTGGCGGGCATTTGTGCCAGGATCTGGTATTGGCCGTCGAGCTGGAACTCGAACTCGGCGCCCTTGGCCTGTAGGTCGCGGCTGCGGCCGTTGTGGTAGACGGTGCGTACCATGGTGCGGTTGTCGCGTGCTGGTGGGGGCTGGTACTGCTTGGCGACCGCTCCGGGGTCCTCGGCTCCTAGGGCGTGGCGGAAGCCGTGCTCGTCGGGCAGGGCTGCAGGACCAGGATTTATGTTGGCCGTGCCCGTCATGACTCGCTCGCCTGGCTGAGTGGGGAGGTGGCGGGGTCGGCGCCGATAATTGGGGCGATCTGGTCCCAGTTGGCGCCTACCGGGTCGCTGATGGTGATGTCGCTCTGCTGTGCTTGCAGGGTCAGGTAGGTGTGGGCGTCGGTGATGCGCAGGTTGTCCACGCTGATCGGTCCGCCCAGGGCGGGTGGGAGGATGAAGCCGTACACCTGGTCTGAGCTGACCGGACCTAGGCGCGTAAGCGCCTGGGGCGGCAACGCCCGCTCAGACACATCCTCAGGCTCATGGGCGTAGTTGAAGGCTTTTCCCCCGAACATGACGCGTCCAGCCCGCTCACGGGCCTCTGTCTGTCCCCTGGTGTGACGGGTTAGCCGGTTGAACTCGATCTTGTTGTAAATGGGGTCAATCTGGAGACAGTCCCCGGAATCTTCCCCCCACAGGAACATGTATCCCATGGCGTTGCGGGCTAGGCAGTGGAAGGTGTCGGTGAAGGGGAGTTGGTCTTGTACTGGGTTTAGCCATTCGTGTACTACTGGTGCCCAGGCGATGGGGTCGGTGATCCAGAACAGGCCGTTGCCGAAACCCTCGAAACCCAGGCGCCGCCAGGTATACAGAATCGAGCGTGGCAAGACATCCGCGAACCGCTCGAAGTACTCCTCCGGCACGGGCCCAGCAACACCCATCGGCGCCAGGTCCATATCCTCCGGAGCGATAAGGTCCTGCTGAATACGCGCTTCGGTCAGCGCGTCCTGCTCGGCCGGATCGGTCGGCTCGGGCACCGGCGTGAAATCCCAAAGGTCCGCGGGACCGGTCCCGCCCTGCCCGGGAGCAGTGTGCGGAGCGTCGTCGCCCATCATGAGTTTCTTTTCCGCGCTATCGGAGTCGGGTCCGGGTCGGCGCGGATAATTGGGGCGATCTGGTCCCAGTTGGCGCCTACCGGGTCGCTGATGGTGATGTCGCTCTGCTGTGCTTGTAGGGTCAGGTAGGTGTGGGCGTCGGTGATGCGCAGGTTGTCCACGCTGATCGGTCCGCCCAGGGCGGGTGGGAGGATGAAGCCGTACACCTGGTCGGCACGGACGGGGCCCAGGCGCGTAAGCGCCTGGGGCGGCAACGCCCGCTCGGAGGCATCCTCAGGATCCTCAACGCTCCATTTGGCTGAGCCGGTGAACACCACACGTCCTTGCTGTTGGCGTACTTCCGGATCGTTGGCGGCTTGTATGGCGAGTTGGTCGATGACGATGCGGGTATAGGTGGGGTCGATCTCGATGCTGTCGCCGGTTTGTTCGCCCCACAGGAACAGGTTGCCCATGGCGGAGCGGGCTAGGCAGTGGAAGGTGTCGGTGAAGGGGAGTTGGTCTTGTAC
>NZ_PIZC01000035.1:0-3209 GCF_019325145.1 Actinomyces sp. 594 | reverse complement strand
CAAGCACCGCCCCGGATTAACCTCCCAAACCATAATCACCCCGACTTTCCCGCACCACACCAGCCAAAACCCCGATCTTAAGCACCACGTTCGCGCCGATAACTCGATACCCGATAACTCGTGTTCGCAGGAGCTCGGAGAATAAAGGAGGCCCCGCGCCATCGGCGCGGGGCCTCGGTCGGATTTGGGGGCG
The DNA here is from genome assembly GCF_019325145.1 of Actinomyces sp. 594. Classification (NCBI taxonomy): domain Bacteria; kingdom Bacillati; phylum Actinomycetota; class Actinomycetes; order Actinomycetales; family Actinomycetaceae; genus Actinomyces; species Actinomyces sp. 594. Next base: position 3,016 of record NZ_PIZC01000035.1, on the reverse strand, counting down.
CGGTCCCTGAAACGCGTCAACCCCAAACGCACCGGCACGTCGTCAGAGTCCCTGAACCTCCTCGATGCCGCGAGCGTTCCGACGCGTCCAATCATAGGACGTCCCGTCAGGTTAATCCATCCCAAGAATCCCGGAATTCCGCGGGAGTCCTGTTACGGATGGGTTGCGTTTATGCGGGATACCCCCGAATCCGCAAGTCAGTTGCGGTACCGCAAGCCGCGTAGGCCTGCGCCCGCAACCACAGCGGTCAGCGCCATGACCAGGACAAGCGGCGCGGACGCACCCGTGCGCGCCAGCGAGCCCGGGGCGCCCTGGCCCGCAGCCGGAGCCGACGGCGACGCCGTCGGCTTAGCGGCACCTGCGCCGCCCGTGGTGGGGGAGGCTGCGGACGGGAGAGCGGCTCCTGCCGTCGGCGCAGGCGTCGGTGGCGCCGTCGGGGCGGGCGCCGCTGTAGCCGTATCCGTCGGGGCGGCCGTCGCCGTAGCCGTCGGGGCGGGCGCCGGGGCGGCGTCGCGGTAGTCCGACAGCTGGTTGATGCGCAGCTGCACCGCCGTGGCCGCACCTCCGTCCGCGAACAGGGACACCCCGACCGCCTCGGCCTGCGGGTAGACGGCATCGGTAATGGTGACCGCGCCATCGGCGGCGAACACCTCAACCGAGGAGGCGTCCACCAGTACCCGCAGCGGCACCAGGCCGTCCGCGTCGGGCGAGACGCCCACGCGCTCAACGCTCGGGAAGGCCGCCGAGAAGTCGGTGGCGCCGGAGGCGGTGCGGTCCAGGTAGACCTCGCCGGCCTCGGTGTCATAGCCGATGACGGTGCCCTGCCCGTCGGCCGCGTGCACGACGATGCCGCTGGTGGCGGCCGCACCCGGATCCAGAGTGAGGGAGATGTCCAGGGCGGCGCCCTGCGCGGCCTCGTCAAGGGCGGTGGCGCCCTCCGGGATCGCGGTGCCGTCCAGCACCACCGCGTCACCGGTGTACAGGGACTCGATACCGGGCACGGGCGCGGCAGTCAGCCGGGCGGCGCCGTCCAGCGTGCGCAGTTCAAGCCGCCGCGGCATGGTCATCGCCGTGCGCCACGAGGTTGTGGGAATCGCGTTCACATAGTCCCAGTTGGACATCCAGGCGACCGTGTACCGCTCGCCATCCGGCGCACCGTTCCAGGTGACGGCCGCGTAGTAGTCGCGCCCGTAATCGAGGTACGGCATGGCCTGCGTCTGGCTGAAGCCGGCCGTATCCGACTGGACGATCGTGTCCACCAGCAGGTGGCCCCACTCCGAGGTCTGGTTGTTGTCCTCGAGCACCAGCTGGGCCTCCCGTCCCCGCCACTGACGCAGGTCCAGGCTGGTCCAGTCCAGGGTGCCGGACTGCGGGCCGGTGGCCGAGGCCACCACCTCGCCGTCCACCACCACATTGACGGAGGTGTTGTTGGGGATAGTGGTGGCGGCGCGGTCCGACAACCGCACCTCGTCGAGCAGGATGTGTCCCCATCCGGAAGTGTTCTCGTCGACGACGCGCAGCGTGGCGGTGGTGCCGCGCAGCTCGCTCACGTCCCAGCTCTGCCAGTTGAGCTCCTCCAGGTTGCGGCCGGTGGCTGTGCGCACCACCTGGCCGTCCACCAGCAGCTGCACCACGGTGGCGCCGCCGCCATCCGCCTCCGGGTGGTTGCCGCCGCCGATGAGCAGGTTCACGTAGTCGGCGTCAATGGTGAACTCCGGGGACGTGGCCGTGCCGGTGGCCGCGTCGGTGCCCTGGCCGGTGCCGACGTCGTAGAAGGAGTTGAGCACGCCCGTGCCCCGCATGTTGATCAGCTCCTGCTGCCCGGGCGCGGTGCCGGCCAGCGGGGCGTCACCGAAGGCGTTGCCGGTCACGGTCCACCCCTCCCAGGTGCCGTCGTCGAAGCCGGTCAGCAGCCTCCCGCCGCCGTCGTCCGCGGTGGCTGTGGCGTCGTAGGGGTGGTTGCCGCCGCCGATCAGCAGGTTCAGGTAGTCCTGTTCAATGGTGAAGGGGGCCGAGGTGAGTGAACCGGTGTCGGCGTCCCCCGCGCCCCAGGAGTCCGCGTAGTAGGAGCCGACGTGCCCGGTGGCGTCCCCGGACGCCGGGGCCTGGCCGAAGGCGGTGCCGGTGGTGGTCCAGCCGGCGTAGGTGCCCGACTCCCAGTCCTCCAGGACGGTTCCCTCGCCGGTGTAGCTGGGCAGCGCGTCAGCGGTGAAGGTGGTGCCGTCCCAGTCCCCGGTGAAGTACCGGCCCATGCCGGCCACGCTCAGCGACAGCACCCACTTGACGTTGTTCGGGTCGCCGTCCAGCGCCATGGGGAACAGGTCGGGGCACTCCCACACGGCACTCGTGTCACCCATGGGACCGAAGGTGGACTGCCGGGTCCAGTCGATCAGGTTGTCCGAGGAGTAGAAGGCCACCTGGTGGTCGGCGGACAGGGCCACCACCATCGTCCACCGCCCGGCGCCCTCGTCCCAGAACACCTTGGGGTCGCGGAACTCGGTGGAGCCGATGTCCAGCACCGGGTCGCCGCCGTTGTAGGTGGTCCAGGTACGGCCCTTGTCGGTGGAGTAGGCCAGCGACTGGGACTGGTTGCCGTTGTGGTTGTCGGCGCGCGTCCAAACCGCCACCAGGGGCGGGTTGTCGGCGGTGCCCAGGCCGGAGGTGTTGTGCTCGTCGTAGACGGCCGAGCCGGAGAACACCCCGTAGTCCTCGGTGTAGGGGATGGCTACGTCGAGCTCCTCCCAGTGCACCAGGTCGGTGGATACCGCGTGTCCCCAGGACATGTTGCCCCACTGGGAGCCCTCCGGGTTGTACTGGTAGAACATGTGGTACTCGCCGTCCACGTACACCAGGCCGTTGGGGTCGTTCATCCAGTTGGTCTCGGGCGTGTAGTGGGCCAGGGGCCGCCAGGGATCGGCGGCTGCGGAGCCCGCGGGCTCGGCGGCGGCGCCGACGGCGGGCAGGCAGGCTCCCGCGCCGACGGCGGCGAGCGCCAGTGCCGCGGTGACGGCGGCGG
>NZ_PIZC01000034.1:173730-197080 GCF_019325145.1 Actinomyces sp. 594 | reverse complement strand
TAGTCGCCAAGCGCCCTCGCACGACGCAACAGCTCAATATGCCCGTAGTGCAACAAATCGTAGGTGCCGTAAGTGATGACGCGCTTCATGGGGCCTCACATGGGTAATGGGTAGCCTATCCACGATCGAGTACTTACTACGCCAGGGCTAGCATGTCGATCGCGACGTGATGATTCTACCCAAGGCGCAGTACCTTGCCTCCCCTGTGACTGCGCTTACAGGATCACGAAACGGCGCCAATCCGCGACTACAGGCGAGGCTGGCGTGCCTGCTGCGTCAGGCGGACGCACCGCGCCGACTGGTAGGCACGTTCTGCCTCCGCGCCGTGCGCCACGTAGCCGCACACCAGCCCCCAGTACGCGGCGGCCGCAGGCGAGTCGGTGAAGGGCACACGCGTATACAGGCTCGCTATCCGTCCAGCCCCTGTCACCGCCACGGCCTCCTCGCCCTTCCACAGCAGCATACGGGCGCGTGCCGCCGCACTCAGGTGCGGCCACGGCGCCCGCCTGATCTGCTCGGAGTCGAGGCGCTCGACCAGACGACGCATCAACGCCTCGTGTTGTGCGGCGAGTCCGGGAATGCTGGGGGCCTCCCCGCGATCTACGACCCCGAAGTACCAGCCCAAGTCATACAGGACCGTCTTCTGCGCCCAGTAAGCACCCCCGGTCTCCTCCAGAAACGGCAGGTAACGGTCTACGAGCTGCTCAACGTACCGGCCGGGGCGGTCCCAAGCCGTCTGGACCGCCGAGTCGCCGGAGGCGCGCTTGTTGTAGTAGTAGACCGCGTCCGGAACCACCAGGCAGTACGGGTTCAGTACTCGCACTCTGCCTACATACACGCCGTCCTCGAAGGTCGGCGCCACCCGGTCCTCCGGGAAGCGGCAGCGCCGGGCAAGATCCCCACGCACCAGCACCTCGTGGGTGGATAGCTGCACCACATCCGAGGACCGGCGCACGTCCACGCTGCGCACCCCCCGCCGGAACCGGAAGTCGAGGGGGTGGGGGACGGTCGCCCCCCGCTGGCGGATGAGCGTACGGCCAATGAGCATGCCCGCCCCCGCGTCATGCGCACCCAGCAGCGTTGAGATGAAGTCCGGGGCGAGCTCGTCGTCGGGATCGGGGAAGCCGATCCAGTCACCCGTCGCCTGAAGCAGCCCGAGGTTGCGAGCACGGCCCTGGCCACCGTTGTCCGTCTCGATCACCCGAGCGCGAAGATCCGTCCTCGCTGCCCACTTGCGGCACAGGACCGGGGAGTCGTCGCCGGCACCGTCCAGGACAAGTAGTACCTCCATCCGCTCATGCGGATAGTCCTGGGCGTCCAGGGAGGCGAGGAAGTCCGGCAGGTACTCGGCCACCCCGTACACCGCCACCACCAGGGAGACGGTCAGGTCCCGGCCAGTACGGCGACGGCGAGCAATTCCCACTAGATCGTCTCCTTCAGCAGCCGGTGCAGGATCCGCTCACAGGCCCCCGCATCCGGGATGATCAGCTCCGAGGCCGCATGCAGCCGACCCGCGCGCGCGTCCAACGCCGCCGCGAGCGCCTCCCCCAGGCTCGCAGCGGACACGGCGCCTGCCGCCACGTGCATACGGCGGTAGGCATCTGCGTCGGCGGTGCCGTCCGGACTCCAGACGATTGCCGCGGCCCCCAGCAGCATCGCGTCATCCAGTATCGAAGAGCGGTCCGAGACCACGGCCCACGCCCGCGACAACTGCTCGGGCACGTCCGTGCCGGTGGTCGTGGGTACCGCCAGGCCCCGAAACCACTCCGGCGTAGTCAGGGCGAGCTTTGGGTGCACGAACAACACCGCGTCTACCCCCGACTCCCTCAGGGCCTCGGCGAGTTGGAGCCACGGCGCGTAAAAGCCGGCGAGCAGGTCCGTGCGTCCAGGGTCCCGGTCCAGCGTCCTGGAAAGCCACGGACTCCAGGTGGGCGCCAGCACTACCCGATCGCGCTCGCGCCCGAGCAGGGCGTGCATGGCGTCATGGCGGGGGAAGCCGGTCAGCCATACCTCCCGGTCGGTGAGCAGGTAGGGGCTGTGGTCGGCGGTGATGGCGGTGTACTCGGCGCGGTGGGCGGTGATGAGCACGTCGATGCGGCGCGTGTTGAACCATCGCCACATGTGCCGCATGGTCACGCCGTGTTGCAGGAAGATCACCCGCTGGTCCCTGCGGGTTCCCGTGCCCACCAGGCGTGCGGCTACGACGGGGTCGCCGATGTCGGCCAGCAGCAGCGTGTCGGCCTGCGCCCAGGCGGTCTCAAATGCGGTCGTTCCCGGAGAGGCCAGCTCGAATCCCTCCGCCTCCAGACGCTCCCAGTCCGCACAGCGGCGGTCTATGGCGAACACGTGCCGGATGCCCGGCGCGTGCTCGCGCGCGTAGCGGTACAGGGGCTCGGCGTTGTCCCCGGCCGAGTCGTGCCGGTCCATGTACAGCCAGGTGCGGGGAGCACCCTGCGGCGTCACCGCCGACGCGTCCAGCCGTGGCATTCCCGCCTCCGCCCGAGTGGGCTCAGGCGCCGTACCACCGCGGTGGCAGACCAGTCGGGCCGTGCGACGTCGCAACGCCCGTAGCCTCCGTGTCAGGGCGCGCCGCACCCTGGTCACCGGTGCGGGCGGCGGCGACGGCGGGCGCCGCATGCCCCTGTATGGCACGGGGGTGACCTCGCGGCCGTCGATGACTGCCGTCAAGGTCCCCCTGGGGAGCCAGACGAGCCGCTCGTGCACGAGTACGCGATCGAAGTAGGCGTGGTCGACGATCTTCGTGCTCGTAGGCTCGGCCGGCGCACCGTCGACGTACCACTGCTCCCTAGGCGGGGAGCCGGTGATGAAGTAGGACACCTGGCGGTCGGCCCGGAAGGGGCGCTCCGACGGCAGCACGGGCTCGGGCAGGCGGGCGCCGGTAGCGGCCAGCAGTGCCGCCAGCCGGTTGAGAGCCACCGGCGTGGCGCAGTACGCCTCGACCTGGGCCGCCGGCACACGGGCAAGCACGCCGACCAGCAGCTCGGCAACGCGTGCGCGCTCGGCCTCGCCCAGCGCGTGGGCGGCGAAGCGCAGGCCCCGGTCTGCGTCGGTCACTTCGAGCAGGCGCGCCAGCACCAGCTGGTGCACCCAGGCGGGGAGCCCGCCCCGTTCCCCCGCCGCGGCGTACCAGGCGGGAATGTCCCGCTCCAGCACCTGGACGTACTCCGGCAGCGTGGACAGCGGCGGCGGCTCCTCCGGCCGGGGACGTTCGATCACACCCGGCCCGTCGTGCAGGCGTACCCGCTGGCCGGTGCCCGCGAGCAGGCGGATCAGCAGCGTGGCGCCGTCGGCGTCGGCCTCGTCCCAGGCCGGCAGGCCACCGGCGGGAACGTCCATGACCGCACCCGCCAGCCGCAGCGTGAACAAGTGCGGCTCAGCCAGCAGGCTGGAGTCGCGGGCCCCGTGGGCGAAGCGGGCCCGCAGCGGGTGGGTGTCCGAGACCTGGCCGTCAACCATCCGCTTGAGCGGCACCATGACCACCCCGGCGCGGCCACTCCCCGGCAGTTCCTCGGCCAGCCCCGGCTCGGGCACATCCCCCGCCCGCAGCACCAGCACCCGGCCGCGCAGGCCGGCGAGCACCCTGCGAGCGGCGGCCAGAGGCGTCTGCCCCACCACGGGCTCCAGGTCATGCTCCGCGAGCGCCGCGGCCTCCGCCGGGGTGGGACCGTCTGCGCCGACGCATACGGCGACGTCGCCGATCCCCTCGTCGGCCAGGCCGATGAGGGTCGTCTCCAGGTCCCCGCCGCCGTCGACAATGACTACCACGCGGAGACTCGTAGCACCACCGTGGAGGGCCCGCTCCCGGTCAGGAAAGGCAATACCGTTCTTCAAAGAAGCTCCTGCTCAGCACTCTCTGGGATCACGACCCGCCCATCCCGATCATTGCACCGAGCCGGGGATCTCCGCGTCACCGGGCGCGCCCCAGTGGGTGATGCGGCCGGTCGCCAGCACCTCGGCGGAGGAGATGCCCCAGGTGTGGGCCGGTCCGGTGCCGCGGCGCTGCACGAAGCCGAAGCGGGAGGCGGAGTACATGCGGGCACCGGCGGCGGACGCCCGCTTGAGGAAGCCGGTGTCCTCCCCAATGGTGGTGTCCGGGAAGCCCGCCTCGCGCGCCAGCCCCGTGGTGGCCACCAGCGTCGGCCCGGACAGGAAGGCCGTGTAGCGGTGCTCCCACTCGGGGAAGCGCAGGACCACGGCGTTCTCACCCTCCAGGTGGACGAAGTGGGCGTGCTTGCCCACCACCTCGGCGCGGGCGTAGTCGGCGGCGGCCAGGGACTCGAACAGGTAGTAGTCGCCGTACAAGTCGTCATCATCCAGCTTGGCGATGAAGTCGGCATCCACGCGCCCCAGCATGCGGTTGTAGTTGGCCCCCAGCGAGTCGTCGGCCTCACCCACAACCCAGTCCACCTCCAGGCCCAGCTCGCGGGCGCGGGCGCGGGCAGCGTCCGGCGCCTCAAAGCCGTGGGTGAGGATGATGGGCCGCAGCTCGACGTGCTGCTGGCGGGCGAGGGTATCCAGTACGCCGTCCAGCCGCTCCGGGCGAATCGTTGATACCAGCGGGGCGATGGTGGGGCGGCGGTAGACCCGCTCCCCCAGGCCGACCGCCTCCAGCACCTGGTCCACGCGGGCGGTGTAGGTATGCCGCAGCCAGATCTCCCGCTGCGCCAGGTAGGTCATGCGGTCACGCAGCTCGGGATTGCTCACCAGGGCCCGCTCGGCCCAGTAGGCCTCCTTGCGGTCACCGACTACGGCGAGCGTCCCGGCGGGCAGGAAGCGCCCGGTAGCGGGCGACGGCATGGTCACCACCGGGGTGCCGCAGGCGGTGATCTCAAAGATCCGGCGGGCGAACATGGAGGGGCTGGAGACCACCGAGTTGACGTTCAGGAACACCTTGTAGCCACGGTAGGCGGACAGCATCTCCGGGTAGCTCAGCGAGCCGCGCACGAAGGCGTCGTAGGGGGCGGGGAACTGGTAGTTCGCGTCGGCGCCGAGGTAGCGGGAGAAGATGTCCAGCCCCCGCTCCAGCTTCGGGGCGGCATCCACGGCGGCACCCAGCAGCGCCTCCATCTGCTCGCGCCGCTCGGGGTACTTGTGGGCGAAGTACATGCCGGCGAAGGCGATATCCCGCAGCGGGACGGGGCGGCCGTCGTCGTCGCACAGGCGCACCGGGTTGTGGATGGTGGGCTGGGCGGCGAAGGGCAGCACGCCGATGCGGTCATGGCCCAGCTCGGCCCGGTAGCGGTCCAGGAGAGTCTCATCCGTGGTGAGCACCCAGTCGAACAGGCGGGCGGTCGCGATCGCCTCGTCATAGTGGGCGGGGTCCTCCTTGTTCCAAAACACCGTGGGAATGCCGGCGGCGCGGGCGTGCGCAACCAGTTCCCGCAGGTGGGTGGAGGGGCCGTTCCTGCCGATCACCTGGTAGCGCCAGGCATCCCCGTTGCCGTGCCACGCGGATTCCACGAACAGCAGGTCAATCGGCTCAGCGGCGATCTGCTCGCGCCACTCGGCGGGGGTCAGCGCCACGGGCCGCCACTCGTACTGGAGTGCGAGGGCGGTGAACTCGTCCGCGATCACGCCGACGGTCAGGTCGTGGCGGGGCGGGGCGGCGTCGGGCGCGGGAACCTCCCAGGCAGGGAAGGCGACCTGCCCCTTGCGGGCGCGGCGGCCCCGTGCGGGGCGCGCCCAGGCACTCGCCCGCCGCCTACGCCGGAACTCCCTGACCCCGGCGATTCCACCGTGGCGGGCATGCCACAGGGTCTTGCGGGCCGTGCGGAACAGGTCACTCATGGGGCTCCTCCTCGCCGGGGCGGGTCGGCACCGCACCCGGCAGCACCGTATCGATCCAGGCGCACACGGCGTCCAGGCTCGCGCGAATAGGTGCGGGATCCACCACCGCGGGCACCGGGCCGGCGGCCAGCAGCTCGGCCGCGCGGGCCTGCACCTGCGCCTGGGTACGGGTGACGGGCAAACCCGAGTCGGCCGGCCAGTCCCGGTAGAAGCCCCGCTCCCGATCCCGGTACGCCTCCAGGTCGGGCAGGTGCAGTAGGGCCGGGCGGCCGGTCAAGGCCCAGTCGAACACCACCGAGGAGTAGTCGGTGATGAGCAGGTCGGAGGCCAGCATCAGGTCCTCGATACTCGGGTAGCGGCCCACGCCGATCACGCGGTCAGCATGGGCCCGCAGTGAGTTCATATGGTGGCTGCGCAATAGCACCACGGCGCCGGTAGCGCGGGCCAGGGCGCCGGCGTCCAGTAGCTCCGAAGCGTCCTGATGGGGCCGTCGCAGTCCCTCCCGCCAGGTCGGGGCGTACAGGATGACGGGTTCGGCCGGACCGATGCCCAGTTGTGCACGCACGCGCCCTGCCTTGGCCTGCCCGCCCAGGAGGCCGGTGTTGCGCGGCTGCTCACCCACTAATACCTGCCCGGCGTATCCCAGCCCGTGGCGAAGGTCCGCCGCTGCCGCCGGGGACTGGGCCAGCAGGAGGTCCCACTGGGGCGCCTGCCGGGCCATCAGGCGCCGGTAGGGCAAGGTGACGGAAGTGGGAGGGGCGTCGTTGAGCAGCCGCTTGATGGGGGTGCCATGCCAGGTCTGCAGGAGGCGCTGCCCGGGGTCCTTGGTGAACCAGTGGGGCAGGTGGTCATTGACCACGAGCAGGCGGGCGGTCCGCAGGGCGCGGAACCACTCGGGAGTGCCGACGACGATCGGTGTGGCCCCGGCCGGCACGGAAACCGTCCCGTCCCGCACGGATACCCAAAGCGGCACGGGCGTGGAGCGGGCGATGAGCTCATCGCGGATGGCACCGGGATTGTCACCTGCGGACTTGCCGCTGAAGGTCTCGAAGAAGATCCCGGGCACGAGCGGCCCCCAGTCCTCCTCGATCAGCAGGCGGCGGCCGTACCGGGACCGGTACTGCGGGTCAACCGGTGCGATGATACTCATTTCCAGGCCCCCGTCCGCCTGGGGGCGCAGGCGTACGCGGCGGACGCGCCCGGCCAGCTCGGTCGGGGGCCCGTCCAGGGCGGCACCGGTGACGCAGCGCCCTTCACTGCCCGCTGCGGACCAGCGCAGGACGAAGCCGCCGGAGGGCAGACTCGGGTCCGCCAGGTCCAACTCCGCCGCCCAGCCACCGGCGGCAACGGTCGTGGTGAGCGGGAAGCGTCCGCTGGAGGCGGCGGCGGTGATCGCCAGGTCAGCGGGGACTGGGCCGGGACCGCCGACCCGGAGCCGTCCGCCGTCCAGGCTGGCGCGGGCGACGCTCACCCCGTCCGGGGCGAGCCCCCCGGCACCGGGTGGCGCCTCCCCCGCGGCCGAGGGGCGAATGACTAGTGCCCCGCCGTCGGCTGCGGCGCTCCACCCCGTGGCCGACGCGCGCGGGCGACGCGTGCCCAGTGGTGGCGGCACCGGCTGCTCCAGCAGCCGGCCGGCTACCCGCAGGCGCAACTGCACCCGCATGGGAGCGGAAGGTATACCCGCCAGGCTGACGGTCGCGCGGTAACCCGAGCCGGTGTAGCTGCGCCAGGGGTCCTCGGCCTCCAGGTCCGCGAGCGGCGCAGCAATACGCTCGACGTCGGCGCGGGCGACCTCCCGGCCGTCCACGCCTATCAGGACTACCTCGGGACCGGGATCGGCGCAGGGGTCTACGCCCGGCACATATGCCCAGCCCTCCAGCAGGAGCCCGTCCTCACCAATCCACCGGCATGCCCGCAGCACCTGGTGGATGCGCAGATCGGCATCCGTGACGGCGCGGACCTGCGCGGGAACGGGCGCGATCCGCTCAAGCACGGGCGGATCGGCGCGCAGCCCGCCCGCCGCAGCAGTCAGGGGAACGGCAGGCGTGTCCTCGTAACGGGACGCCAGCACCTCAAGCAGATCGGCCGAGCCTGCGTGCCCAAGGACCCACAGCAGCAGGCGGTCGGAGAAGGGCAGCGCGCCCCACGCGACGGTGTCCGCGTCCGGGAGGGCGCTGCGGGTCACCGCGCGCAGCCGCTCCACCGCATCATCGGGCTGGGCCGGCGCCCCGGCAGCCAGGTCGACTAGCGCGCGGCCGTGCAGGACACCGAGCAGGGCCTCGCCCCCACCCGCCAGTAGCCGCCGGTCGGCGGCGATCGCGCTCGCAACCGCGCTCAGGTCCGCATCCCAGCCGGGTTTCGGCACGGCGCCGACCAGGACCAGGTCCGCAGGCTCAACCAGGACCGGCTGGGCACCAAGGACAAGACGGAGTGCGGCGGTGCGGGCGGCCTCCTGCGGGGCGGCGTCCCCGATCCCGGCCGCCGCAGTGACCCAGGCGCTCGCGGGGGCAACCACTCTGCCGGGGATGAAGCCATCCAGTAGCTCCGGAGCGGAGGTGATGCTGGTCAGGCGGCGCGGCTCCGGCACGCCGGGCCCGGGCCCCTGGGCGAGTGGCCGGGCTCCCCCGAGGTGAACCTCGCCGTCGGCGGGTATCGTCCCGTAACCGTCGCGGGCCGCGGCGTCGGACGCAGACATGATCGTCAGCATCCGGCCCCGTGCCGCCTCCAGGACCGTTCCCAATCCCCCCTCAATCACGCGGACGCGGCGGTTGCGGCGGGCGAGCGCTCCGAGCGCCTCCCGCTCAGGGGGAGGGCAGGAATCCATGACAAGAGCGAGAACCTCGCCATCCACCGACTGCTGGTTCAGCAGGGAGCGTGCGGCGCGCGCCACGCTGGCGTTGGCGCCGACCAGCAGCACTACGCTCAGAACCGGCCGGCGGCGCCGAGCCAGCAGCCGCAGCGTGCTTTGAATCCCCATGGCGTCGTTGCTCCCGGGCCGCTTAGCGGGTCAGCGCCAGGCGCCGCGCGTATCGATCACACGCTTGCCGTCCAGCAGTGACCGGTCCAGTGCCTTGAAGTCCTTGTGGTCTACCAGCAGTACCACAACGTTCGCAGCGGCAATCGCCTCCCGGTAGTCCGCGAGCGAGATGTTCCCTGCGGCGGCGAGCGACGCGGGCAGCTCGGTGATATTCGGTTCGGCGGCCAGAATCCTGGCCTCGGGCAGCAGCGCCGCCAGCTCCCGCGTCACCGACAGGGCCGGGGACTCCCGCAGATCATCCACGTCGGCCTTGAAGGCCAGTCCCAGGGCCGCGATAGTCGGCGACTCCAGTCCCGCCACGGCCTCCCGCACGCGCCCGACCACGTGCCTAGGCTTGGAGTCGTTGACGTCGCGCGCCGCGTGAATCAGTCTTGCCTCATCCGGCGCGGCAGACACGATGAACCAGGGGTCCACGGCGATACAGTGACCACCAACCCCGGGGCCGGGCTGCAGAATATGCACCCGCGGGTGCAGGTTCGCCAGCTCGATCAGCTCCCACACATCGATCCCGAGCTTCTCGGAGATGATCGACAGCTCATTGGCGAAGGCGATGTTCACGTCCCGGAAGGCGTTTTCCGTCAGCTTGGCCAGCTCCGCCGTGCGGGCGTCCGTCAGCCGCAGCTCGCCCGTGCAGAAAGTGGCGTACAGATCACGGGCCAGCTCCGCCGCCCGCGGCGTGAGGCCGCCGATGATCCGCGAGTTAGTGATCATCTCGGTCATGATCCGCCCCGGCAGCACCCGCTCCGGGCAGTGCGCGAAGTGCACCACCGGCCTGTCCCCGGATCCGTCCAGCGACAGGTCCGGCCGCTGCCCCAGGATCAACTGCGCCATGTGCTCGGTGGTCCCCGGAGGGGAAGTCGACTCCAGCACCACCAGCTCACCACCCGTCAGGTGGGGCGCAATCTCGCGCGCCGCCGCCTGAATGTAGGACAGGTCCGCCTCATGTTCACCGGTCCTGCCCTGCTTGAACGGCGTCGGCACCGCCACGATGTACACGCCCGCGGCCGGCATCTGCACCTGTGCGCGCAGCCGCCCCCGGGCAACCCCTTCGGCCACGGCCTCGCCCAGGCCCGCCTCCACGAACGGCAGCTCTCCCCGGTTGACCGCGGCGGCACGCTCTTCCGACACGTCCACCCCGATCACCTCGGCCCCGGCGCGCGCCAGTACGGCCGCCGTCGGCAGGCCGATATAACCGAGTCCAACCACGCAGATCGAGGTCATGTGGGGGCCATCTCCTAAGGATCGACCACGACCAAAGGTGACCCCCTGGTCGGTGGGTTGCTTACAGCCTAGATGATCGCACTTAGTTGCGAAGTCACCAAGATTGCTCATTGCCACAGCCGGGACTGGCTTTGTGGCACAGACGGGCCGTCAGTTCACCGTGGCCGGAAGCAGGGTGACGGCGTCGGGGTTCTCCTCCAGGTAGTCCGCAACCGCGTCCTTCTGGAAGGCCTCGAACAGGGGGGCGTCGGCCTCGGCATCAAGCAGGACGATCGACTGCCCGTCCGCGCTCGTACCCGTGCCGGAAGTGGGAACGGTCATGAAGTTGATGTCCGTGGAGTGGATGCCGCGCAGAGCCAGGGCCAGCGACTGCATCTCATTAATCGTGAAGCCCTCGTCCACGGCCAGGGTCTCGGTGACCGTGGTCAGGAAGGAGTACAGCTTCCCCGGGTTGGACAGGATGCCGTTGTTCAGCACGGCCCCGACCATGGCGCGCATCCAGGCCTGCTGCCGGTTGACGCGGTCGAAGTCGCCGCCGGGCAGGCTCTTGCGCTCGCGCGCGTAGGCGAGTGCCTGCTCCCCGTTGAGCAGCTGCCCGCCGGGCTCGAACTCGGTTCCAGCCAGCGTCTGGGGCGTCTTGAGGTTGATCGTCACGCCGCCAATTGAGTCCGTAATAGCGCTGAAGGACTCGAAGTCCGCTACCACGAAGTGGTCGATGCGCACCCCGGTGAGCTGCTCGACAGTCTGAATGGTCAGGCTCGGACCGCCGTAGGAGAAGGCTGCGTTGATCTTGTTCTCCCCGTAGCCGGGGATGTCCACCCAGGAGTCACGCGGGATCGACATGACGGAGACGTCCTCGCGATCACCGCTGACCTGCACCAGCATGATCGCATCGGTGCGCTGGGCGCCGGCCTCCCACTGGCTGGGGTCTCCGGCGCTGATACGTGAGTCGGAGCCGAGCACGAGGATGTTTGTGGCCGGGTCCTCGGCGTCCTGCTCCGGGGCGCGAGCGCCGGAGTCAATTGACGCGAAGGGGTTGCCGATCGTCTCGATGTTGGCCGCCAGCCGGCTGCGCAGCCACAGGCCCCCCGCGGCTGTGCCCGCGACGAGCACCGCCACGACCGCGAGCACGGACACCAGCCCGATGCGCCAGCGGCGCCCGCTACCGCTCTTGCCGGAGCCATCGCTCGCGGAGTCGGTCCGCCCGACGCCGCCGAGCACGTCATCATTCGCATTTCCGCGAGCGGCATCGTCTGCGCGCTGCTCGTTATCGCTCATAAGTCAATCTGACCACACCGAGCGGGGCGGGGAGCCGCGCAGCCGTGGGGATCGGATCACAAGCCGGTTGCGACGTCAGGCCAGGCGGTACATCCAGTCGTAGGGGTCCTCCAGGCGCCCGTACTGGATGCCCGTCAGGCGCTCGTAGATCTCGTGCGTGACTTCGCTGCCCTCAATGGCAACGTCGAATCCCTCACCCTTGAGCCGCCCGAGCGGGACAACGACGGCGGCGGTGCCGCAGGCGAAGACCTCGCGCACCCTTCCTGATGAAATGTCCTCCAACAGGCTCTCCAGGGGGATGGTCTCCTCCACCACCCTACGGCCGGAGTCCTTGAGCAGGCGAATGATGGCGCTGCGGGTGTTCCCTTCGAGGATGGTGCCGGTCAGGCGCGGGGTGCGCACGGTGCCGTCGGCGTCCACCACCATCACGTTCATGCCGCCGAGCTCCTCCAGGTTCTTCCCGGTGACGTCATCGAGGAAGCAGACCTGGTCGCAGCCCTGAGCGTCGGCCTCCTGCTGCGGCAGCAGGGAGGAGGCGTAGTTTCCGCCGGTCTTGGCGAATCCGGTTCCGCCGCGCCCGGCCCGGTGGTAGTCCTGTGACACCCAGATGGAAATGGGCTGCAGGCCGTTGGTGAAGTAGGCGCCCGACGGCGAGGCGATGACGTAGTAGTCAATGGTGCTGGCGGCGTGCACGCCGAGGAAGGCCTCGGAGGCGAAGGCGTATGGCCGCAGGTACAGGGACTCCCCCTCCCCCGAGGGCACCCACTCGGCGTCGGCACGCACCAGGTCCACCAAGGAGGCGATGAAGTCCTCCTCGGGCAGTTCGGGGACGGCCATGCGGCGGGCCGACAGATTCATCCGGGCGGCGTTGTAACGAGGCCGGAAGGTCCAGATCGAGCCGTCGGCGTGGCGGTATGCCTTAATGCCCTCGAAGATCTCCTGCGCGTAGTGCAGCACGGCTGCGGCGGGTGAGAGGGTCAGGTCCGCGAAGGGAACGATGGCGTGCTCCGCCCAGCCGCCCTCCTGGGTCCAGCGGGCGTGAGCCATGTGGTCGGTGAACACCCTGCCGAAATGCAGATCGGTGAGGGCCTGGGCGCGCTCGGCGTCGCTGGCCGGGTGCGGGTGCGGCTGCCGGGGGAAGCGGCCGGCGAGGGAGTCGGCTGGAGGGACCGGGACAGCGGCGGCGCGAGCCAGAGGCGTCTGGAGGGAATCGGGCGTGGAAGCGGCGGCTGGGGTCACAGACATACCGGCACTGTACCGCCGTTCCACTGCCCGGAAGGACATCTCTCAAATGCTGGTTCGGCCGATCCTGTGTGCCATGCACAGAAGCGAGCGGACACACGCGCTGTTGACTCAGACGCTCCCACCCGGTCCTCCCGCGCCCGCACCGGGAGGGCCCCACCACCGCCCCATGCACCGCAGCGTCAACGGTCATCTCGCGCCCGCACCGGGAGGGCGACCTCCGCCTCCGCCGCGAGCCGCCCGGGCTGGCGTACTGCACCCGCCCGGGAAGGCGCCTGGGGTCTGGCGCGCCGGCTTCAGCCCCGCACTGCGGCCGTGACGGCGTCCCCGATCTCGCTGGTGGTGCGCACCAGCGGGGCTCCGGCGGCCTCGGCTACGGCCCGGGCGGCCATGTCTGCGTCCACGGCCGCCTCCACCCTGGCGGCCGCCTCCGTCATGCCCAAGTGGCTGAGCATCATGGCTACGGCGGAGATAGTGGCGACCGGGTCGGCCTTGCCCTGCCCGGCGATGTCCGGGGCGGAGCCGTGGACCGGCTCGAACATGGAGGGGAACTCCCCGGCCGGGTTGAGGTTGCCCGAGGCCGACAGGCCAATGCCGCCGGTGATGGCGCCGGCCTCGTCGGTGAGGATGTCGCCGAAGAGGTTGTCAGTGACGATCACGTCGAAGCGGCCCGGGTCGGTGACCAAGTAGATGGTGGCGGCGTCAACGTGGGCGTAGTCCACCTTCACCTCCGGGTACTCGGCGCCGACCTCCTCAACGGTGCGGCGCCACAAGTGGCCGGCGTTGACCAGCACGTTGTGCTTGTGCACCAGGGTGAGGTGGTGGGCGGGGCGGGCCTGGGCGGTCTCGAAGGCGTAGCGCACCACGCGCTCGACCCCGTAGGCGGTGTTGACGCTGACCTCGGTGGCGATCTCCTGCGGGGTGCCGGTGCGCACGGTGCCGCCGTTGCCGCAGTACAGGCCCTCGGTGCCCTCGCGCACCACCACGAAGTCGATGTCTCCCGGATCAGCCAGTGGAGTGGCCACGCCCGGGTAGTACTTGGAGGGCCGCAGGTTGACGTAGTGGTCCAGTTCGAAGCGCAGCCGGAGCAGCAGGCCGCGCTCGAGCACGCCGGAGGGGACCGATGGGTCGCCGACGGCACCCAGGAGGATCGCGTCGTGAGTCTTGATGTCCTCCAATTCGGCGTCCGCAATGGTCTCGCCGGTACGGTGCCAGCGCTCGGCACCCAGGTCGAAGTCGGTGGTCTCCAGGGTGACGCCGCTACCTTCCAGGGCGGCCCGGAGCACCTTCAGGCCCTCGGGCACCACCTCCTTGCCGATGCCGTCGCCGGGGATCACTGCAAGTCTGATGGTCTGCGTCATGCGGCGACCCTAAGCGGATCGGTCGTCGCCCCGGGCGGGCATCTCAGATAGCGGCGAGCGGTTGGCGGGCCCGCCAGCAGGCACTGCGCCGCTCCTGCCGACCCCACGGTGCCGACCAGTCCGCGGCGCGCCGTCACCACGGCACCGTTGCATGACCCCGGGCGATACTCGCCGTCGCCACGACGCCGTTGCACGACCCCGGGCGATACTCCACGACCTTGGTGCGTGTTGCACGACCCTGGGGAGGTCGTGGAACACGCACCAAGGTCGTGCAACGCATGAGCGCAGCCACCACGAACCGGGGCACCCGCGCTACTGATAGCTCAGGTGCTGCCGGTTCCTGACCACGGCGGACTCGAGCTCCTTCTCGAGCCTCTTCCAGGCCTCCAGATGCTTGACGTCACCATCTATCCGGATCTGGCCGACGAGTTTCGAGCGCTTGCGTTCAAAGGCGTTCACCGTCATGAAGCGAGAACGGTCCCGGTTGAGGTACTCCTTCAGCGTTCGCTTGGGGTCCGCCAGATCCTCGATCCCGGCCAGCCGAAATCCTTGCCGCGACGCCCAAGGTTGAAAGGACTCCTCCTTCGACCACAGGTCCGCCAGCACCCACGCCTCGGTCATCGTCACCGGGATCACCGGCACGACGCGGTCGTCGCCCGGGGAACGGCACTCCTTGATCCGAGCCTCTATGCCTACGTTGTCGGCGTCGCGGTGCACGAAGATCAGGTCATACGGATCTTCTGCCAACGCCTTGATCTTCTCCTCAGCATTATTCGGCCGCCGCCCAGTCCATCCGTGCGGTTCAAGGTTCACGTCGGCACCGGGACGCATGCTCATGAGCAGCCGCTCGAGTACCTTAGCTAGCCCGTTGTCGGAGGTTCCCTCGCCGATGAAGGCGCACTGCCAGTACTCAGTCATCGGTCTCCTCTGGCGCCGAGGGGTTGTACAGGAAGGCGAAGAGCTTAGAGCGCGACACCGGCGCCGAGCTCCGCGGACGGTCGTCCGAGCCCTCCCACCGCTCGGACCGCCAGGTTCCCGGCAGCGGATTGAAGGTCACGGACTCCGTGATGCACCCATCGGGCTCTCGGCGTCGCCATGGCACCGCGCACAGCACGTCGTCGGCGTGGTCCCGCATGACATCCTGGACCAGGTAGGGCGAATGCGTGTTGACGAGGACCTGCCCGGCGTGGCCGTCACGGGCTTCCGTCACGGAGCGCAGCAGTTCGAGTATGTCAGCGATCTTGGCGGGGTGGAGGCCGTTCTCCGGCTCCTCGATTGCGATGAGGCTCTGGCCGGTATCCAGTACCGCGAGAGCGGCGAGCGCGATCAGACGCAGGGTGCCGTCGGAGAGGCTGCGCGCAGATAGCTCGGGCCCGTCTCCGATCCTGGCACGCAGTTCCAGGTAGTCACCGTTGGGGACCACCCGCAGCTCGCGCATCTCAAGGAACGGAGCCACAGCATCAATGATGTCCTGGTAGACCCGGCCGCCGTCCCGAGCGGCACGCCGGTAGAGGGCCGAGGCCAGGTGCGCTCCCGATGCGGTGATGTCCGCCTCCTCGTCACGGTCGTCCGAGCGACGTAGGGCGGAGGGCTCGAGGGACAGAAAGCGCCACGAGCGCATCTGCTCCGCGACAGCAGCCAACACCCTGGAACCACCGCCCCAGTTTTGAGAATCGCCCAGCGTTGTTCTTATGCCGAAGCCGCTGTGATACCGCACCGGGTCACCATCTCCGCCAGGGGCAGATAGAGGCGCGTCTTGGAGGACAAAAACCACGTCAACATCCTCCACCCACTCCTCCAAATGACCACCTTCGTGCGTGCCAACAGTCATGGGTACTTGGTCTGTCCAGATGTAGTTCACAGCATCGTCGAGCGAGACTAGGCGTTCCTCGGACAGGAAGACAGAGGTGTCGCCATCGCGTTCATTGACGCGGAACTCCACCTCGTAGCGGAACCTCTCGGCGCGCGTCGGGACCCGTGGCGGCCCCGACCGGGGATCGCGCGGCGCCATCTGCCCGGGCCGCGTCACGTCGACGTCGGCAGTGACCTCCGCAGCAAGCCGAACCGTGTGCCCGTCGGCGAGCGACTCGGGTGGGAAGAGCACGCGCAGCGGCGTCTTCTGACCGCCATCGGAACGCAGCCGGCGGAATGCCTCGCGGTACGGGTACTGGACGAGGAGGCTGAGCAGCTCGATCGCGTCGAACAGGTTGGACTTCCCAACGCCATTTGGCCCAGCGATCACAGTCATCGGACCGAAGTCAACGGCAACGTCCCGGAGGTTCTTGAACCCCGAGACCTCAATCCTGTTCAGCACGGCCTCGGCTCCTTCCCACGGCCTGACACCGATTGCAGACCAGGATAGCAACCGCGTTAACCGAACCGTATTTGGACGAGGACGCCCCCATCCGCACGCCTCATCCTCTTACCTCACGCGGGCTCTTCAGGTACGCCAGCACCGCACTGCGCGGAACCGGGCGGATGCCGTCGCCGCCGTCCCGGCCACGGCTGCGCCACGACCCCTCCAGGGGCCGGAAGTCGGCGACTCGCAGCTGTGAACCGTCCCCGCTGCGCACCGTACGCGCAACCGCGCAGAGCAGCTCGGCGTCGTCGGCACACTGGAACAGGTAAGGAGAATGCGTGTTCACGATGACCTGGCGCAAGTGCTGCGAAGTGGGCTCGGACAGGTCATGCAACAGGTTGTACAAGTCGGCGATCTTGGCGGGGTGGATACCGTTCTCCGGCTCCTCCAGGCACAGTAGCCCCGAGTAGTCGGGGGCGGCGCCGATGGCGGCCAGCGCGAGCGAGCGCAATGTCCCGTCAGACAGAGCCCGCGCGGGAAGCTCGGGTGAGTCCCCAACCTGGGCGCGCAGCTCCAGGGCCTGCCGCACGGGATCCTCCCTGACCGACAGGCTGCGGATGTCAACCAGGGCGCTGACGGCGTCACGCACCCGCCGGAGCACCGCGCCGTCCCGCCCGGACGCAAGATCCTGGCGGTACAGGGAAGCCGCCACGTGCGCCCCTGAGGCAGAAATAGCGCGCCGCTCCATTAAGTCGTCGGGTGAGCGCATGGCACTGGGCTCCAGGGCCAGGAATCGCCACGACGCCATTTCGGTACGCGCAGCGAGGATAGTCGGGTACTCGGCACTGGCGACGGCGGACAGGACAGTTCGCTGAGCGCCGTCGGCAAGAACTTGGCGCGCTCTTCCCGAGGCCTCGCGGTGCACCATCACCACTCCGCTGCCGCCAGCGACTTCGTAGTTCATGAAGAAGCCGTTGGAGTCGTCCCGCCGGGAGGGGATAAACCGGCGGCAGAGATCCGCTTCCGGGAAAAGGAGTGGGCGTGTGCTGTCGTTCAGCGGGCGCAGCCGCTCCCCCGCCAGCCGCAGCCGCAGGCCCCCTGGCACCGAGGCGTCGCGGTGTACCGCGATCTTCACCTCGTAGCGCACATATCCGCATGACGGCACCACCGCCTGCCCGAACTCGTCCTCCGCCCGCGGGGGCAGGATCATCTCCGCGGCCAGGGTCAGGTGACCGCGTCCGGCCAGCACTTCTGCCGCCAGTAGAGCGCTGGCGTCGAACTGCTGCTGAGCCGTGGGGCGCACCTGCGCACAGGCATCGTGGAACGAATTGCAGCTGAGCAGGGAGAGGAACTCCAGCGCATTGAGCAGATTCGATTTTCCCACCGCGTTCGGGCCAGTGATACAGGTGAATGGGCCGAAGTCGACCGCCACACCTACGAGATTCTTGAATCCTGTCACCTCGAAACGGGTTAGCACACTTACGCCCCCATCATCTCCTACCGGCAGCTCGCACAGTTTATCCTCAGGCAGGCGCCCACACGCCCACATACGGCAGCGTGGTCAAAACGCTACATTAAACGCCTTCTAAAACGATGAATTCCGGGAAAAATAAGGGGCGGCGGGCCGCAGCCCGCCGCCCCACTGGGAAGCAATTACCGGCTCACCGGACCAGTCCGCCGCCGCGGGCCGACTCCGCCGCCCCGCGCGGTTGCACCTGACCGGATGCCGACCCCGCCCGTCGGCTCAGCGTGCGGCCGAGCCCTCGGTGTAGTCCTTGTCCAGGTCGGCGCGCCAGGCGAACATGGAGCGCACCTCGCGGCCGGTGGCCTCGATCGGGTGTGCCTCGCCCTCGGCCCGCAGCCGCTTGAACTCCGGTGCGCCGGCGGCCTGGTCGTCCATGAAGCGCTTGGCGAAGGAGCCGTCCTGGATGTCGCCCAGGACCTCCTTCATGTGCTCCTTGACGTCGGGGGTGATCACGCGCGGACCGGAGATGTAGTCGCCGTACTCGGCGGTGTCGGAGCAGGACCACCGCTGCTTGGAGATGCCGCCCTCGTTGATCAGGTCGACGATCAGCTTGAGCTCGTGGCAGACCTCGAAGTAGGCCATCTCCGGCTGGTACCCGGCCTCGACCAGCGTCTCGAAGCCGTACTGGATCAGCTTGGACACGCCGCCGCACAGGACGGTCTGCTCGCCGAACAGGTCGGTCTCGGTCTCCTCGCGGAAGGTGGTCTTGATAGCGCCGGCCCGGGTGCCTCCAATGGCCTTGGCGTAGGACAGCACCAGCGGCCAGGCCTGACCGGAGGCGTCCTGCTGGACGCACACCAGCACGGGCACGCCGCGGCCGGCCTCGAACTCGCGGCGCACGGTGTGACCGGGGCCCTTGGGGGCAACCATGACCACGTCGATGTCCGCGGCTGGGGTGATGTAGCCGAAGTGGATGTTGAAGCCGTGTGAGAACAGCAGGGCGGAACCGGACTTGAGGTTGGGCTCGATCTCCGTCTTGTACAGCTCGGCCTGCACCTGGTCAGGGGCCAGGACGACGGTGACGTCGGCCTCAGCCACGGCCTCGGCGATCGGCTTGACGGTCAGGCCGGCCTCCTGGGCCTTGACGACGGAGCGGGACCCCTCACGCAGGCCGACGACGACCTCCACGCCGGAGTCGCGCAGATTCAGGGCGTGTGCGTGTCCCTGCGAGCCGTAGCCGATGACGGCCACCTTCTTGGACTGGATGACCGACAGGTCGGCGTCGTCGTCGTAGAACTTCTCAGCTGCCATAGTGGGTTCTCACTTCTCCTTGAGTTGATCGGTGATGGAACGGGGGCCGCGGGAAATCGCGACCGCACCGGACTGGACGATCTCCTTGACCCCGTGGGGGGCCAGGGCGTCCAGGAGGGCCTTGACCTTGGACTCCGAGCCTACGGACTCGATGACCACCGAGGTTGGGGACACGTCCACGACGTGCGCCCGGAACAGGTCAACGATCTGCAGCACGGCGGTCCGGTTGGAGTCGTCGGCACGCACCTTAATCAGGTACAGCTCGCGCCCGACCGAGGTGTCCGGGTCCAGCTCGACGATCTTGATGACGTTGACCAGCTTGTTCAGCTGCTTGGTCACCTGCTCCATGGCCGGGCCCTCGGCGTCGGCGATCACCGTGATGCGCGAGATGTCCTCGTGCTCGGTGGGGCCGACCGCCAGGGAATGGATGTTGAAGCCACGGCGGGTGAACAGGGCCGACACGCGGGTGAGCACGCCGGGCTTGTTCTCCACCAGGACTGACAGCGTGTGCTTCTCGCTCACGGTCTCACTCCTCCTCCCACGCCGGGCTCATGCCCCGCGCGTGCTGGATCTCGTCGTTGGACACGCCCGCGGCGACCATGGGCCACACCTGGGCGTCGGCGGACACGATGAAGTCGATGACGACGGGCCGGTCATTGATGGCGTTGGCCTGGGCGATGACGTCGTCGACGTCCTCGAGCCGCTCGCAACGCAGGCCGACGGCCCCGTAGGCCTCGGCGAGCTTGGCGAAGTCGGGGATGCGCTCGGTGCCGGCACCGGTGTGCAGGTCCGTGTTGGAGTAGCGCTCCCCGTAGAACAGGGTCTGCCACTGGCGGACCATGCCCAGGGACGAGTTGTTGATGATGGCGACCTTGATGGGGATGTTGTTGAGCGTGCAGGTCGCCAGCTCCTGGTTGGTCATCTGGAAGCAGCCGTCGCCGTCGATCAGCCACACGGGCCGGTCAGGGCAGGCCTCCTTCGCCCCCATGGCAGCCGGCACTCCGTAGCCCATGGTGCCGGCGCCGGCGGAGGTCAGCCAGGAGTGGGGCTGGTTGAAGTGGAGGTAGTGGGCGGCCCACATCTGGTGCTGGCCGACGCCGGTCACCCAAATGGTGTCCTCCGCGGCCGCCTTGTCCAGGTGGGTGATGACCTCCTGCGGCTGGAGCAGTCCGTCGTCGGTGTCGGTCCAGTCGGTGGGGTAGGTGGCGCGAATATGCGCGACCTCGGTCAGCCACTGGTCGATTTCGGTGCGCGGCTCGGCGGCGAACTGCTCGCGGCAGGCGGCGGTCAGCGCGGGCACGACATCCTTCAGGTCCCCCACGATGGGGATGTCCGCGGAGCGGATCTTGGAGATCTCGGCCGGGTCGATGTCCACGTGGATCACGGCGGCGTGCCGGGCGAAGGTGTCCGGCTTGCCGGTGACGCGGTCGTCGAAGCGGGCGCCGAGGGTGATGATCAGGTCGGCGCGCTGCAGGGCGCCGACGGCGGCGACGGTGCCGTGCATGCCGGGCATGCCCAGGTTGAGCTGGTGGTCGGTGGGCAGCACGTCCAGGGCGGTCAGCGTCGTCGTGAAGGGGGCGCCGACGAGCTCGACCAGCTCCTTCAGCTGCTCAGCCGGCACGCCGGCGCGGCTGAGGCCACCACCCAGGTAGAAGACGGGGCGCTCGGCGGAGGCGATTGCCTCGGCGGCCTGGGCGATGCGCCGCTGGTTGGGTCTGCCCGGCAGGCTGTAGCCGGGCAGGTCCATGCGTGGGGGCCAATGGAACTCGGTCTGCCCGACCTGGGCGTCCTTGGTGAAGTCCAGCAGGACGGGGCCCGGGCGGCCGGTCGCGGCCAGGTGGAAGGCCTCCGCTACGCGGCCGGGGATCTCGTCGGGCGAGGTGACCAGGAATGAGTGCTTGACGAAGGGCATGGTCGAGCCGACGATGTCCGCCTCCTGGAAGGCGTCGGTGCCGATCGCGGCGGAGCCGACCTGCCCGGTGATGGCGACCATGGGCACAGAGTCCATGTGCGCGTCACCGATCGCGGTGACCAGGTTGGTGGCGCCGGGGCCGGAGGTGGCCACGCAGACGCCGACCCTTCCGGTGGCCATGGCGTAGCCCTCGGCGGCGTGCCCGGCGCCCTGCTCGTGGCGCACCAGCACGTGGCGGATCTTCTCGCTGGCCAGCAGCGGGTCGTAGAAGGGCAGGATCGCGCCTCCGGGCATGCCGAAGATGTCGGTAACGCCGATCTCCTCCAGGGAACGCACGAGTGCCTGCGCACCCGTCATTACTTGTCGGTCCTGGCCCGGGGAGCCTGTGTCACGAACCATCGTCCGCCCTCCTATCCGTGAGATCCGTTTGCTTACACGTTTACTGACCGGTGTACCGGCCGGTGTGGGAGGAACCGTATGCCGAGCTGCGGGCCGCCGTCGATTTCACCACCCGTGATCTCACATATTGGAATCACGGACGACGCCGGGGGTCCGCTACCCCCGCTCCGAAACGACCAGGCACAGGACGCAACCTCAACCGGCCGCGGCGGCAGCGTGGGCCGCGGCTCCCGGACGGGCGGCGGCGCTAGGGGCCCCTGCGAGGAATGTCAGATGTCTCTCGTATGCGCGCGGTCTTTGGTCCATGCAGCTGAATCCACGCGGATGCCAGAATGCCCTAGTCAACTGCTCATCTGCGCGGCCGACGGCGCAAGCACCGGCGTCGGCCCAGGACAACTGGAAGGCGGCACCTCCACGTGGTCATCGGACTGCTCAATGCCCTGGCCGAGAACCCTGTACTCATCCTATTCCTTCTAATCGGCGTCGGGATGCTAGTCGGGCGCATCAAGGTCGGCGGGGTCAGCCTGGGGGCGGCGGCCGTCCTCTTCGCCGGGATCATCCTGGCCGCCTGGGGCACTGCCGAGGGCATCGTCATTGAGATCCCCGCCCAGATGGGCACGCTGGGGCTGGCGATCTTCACCTTCGCCATCGGTATCCAGTCCGGGCCGAACTTCTTCCACGTGCTGCGCACTGCGGCCGGCCCGCTCGCGATCATGCTGGCGGTACTGGTGGTGGGTGCAGCGGCCGGCCTGGGGGTGGGCCGCTCGCTGGGAATGAGCCCGGCGATGATCGCCGGGACCTTCGCCGGAGCGCTGACGAATACGCCGGCGCTGGCCGCCGCCGGCGGTGCGGCCACGGCCGCGGGCAATCCTGACGGCATGGCGATCGCCACGGTCGGCTACGCGGTCGCCTACCTGTACGGCGTGATCGGCATGCTGTTCTTCTGTCTATTGGCGCTGCGCTACCGCCGCTCGGACAAGGACGCCCCCTCCCCCCTGGTCAACCGCACCGTGCGCGTTGAGCGCGAGGACGCCCCGCAGCTGGGGGACATTGCCGAACGCGTCAGCGGGGAGATGAAGTTCTCGCGCCTGCGCCGCGGCGAGACGGGCCCCATCACCCGCCCGACCCCGACCGACAAGATCTACAAGGATGACCTGATCACCGTCGTCGGCACGCAGGACGCCGTGAACCAGGTCATTCACGAGATCGGGCACCCCTCCTCCCACTCCCTGATCGAGGACCGCCGCTACCTGGACTTCCGCCGCATCACCGTGTCCGACCCCAAGCTTGCCGGGCACACCTTGGCAGACCTGGACGTCGACCACCGGTTCGGCGCCACGATCTCCCGGGTGCGCCGCGGGGATGTGGACATGGTGGGCACCCCGGACCTGGTGCTCCAGCAGGGCGACCGTGTGCGCGTGGTCGCGCCGACCAGCCGGATGGCGGAGCTGTCCAAGTTCTTCGGCGACTCCGCGCATGGTCTGTCCTCCATCAACCCGGTGGCGATGGGGCTGGGCATGGCCGTGGGGATCATCATTGGTGAGTGGGCGATCCCGCTGCCCGGGGGATCTACCTTCTCCATTGGTGCGGCTGCGGGCACGCTGATCGTTGGCCTGGTCTTCGGCCGCATCGGCCGTGTCAAGGGGTTTGTGACGGCGATGCCGTTCACCGCGACGGCGGTGCTCTCCGAGCTGGGTCTGCTGGTGTTCCTGGCGCAGGCGGGTACGCGCGCGGGCGGGCAGATCGCTAACGCTTTTACGGGCGGCGATTGGTGGAAGATCCTGATCACCGGTTTTGTCATCACGACGATTGTGGGCTTTGGAATGTATGCGTCCATGCGGTGGATCGTGAAGATGGGCGGTACGCGCCTGTCCGGCCTGCTCGGTGGCCTGCAGACGCAGCCGGCGGTGCTGGCATTCGCCAACGAGCGCACCGGCGCGGACCCGCGTGTGGCGCTCGGCTACGCCATGGTCTACCCGGTAGCGATGATCGTGAAGATCTTCATCGCCCAGTTCCT